>NZ_JALBGW010000011.1:0-77084 GCF_023006485.1 Neorhizobium sp. BETTINA12A | reverse complement strand
CGAGGTTCAGCCCCGCTGCCAGCCGGTGCGGCTCGCCCTTGGCAATCAGATGCGCGAAGAGATTGGCCGAACCCGGCGTCGCCTTGAAGCCGCCGGTGCCCCAGCCGCAATTGACGAACAGGCCCGGCACCGGCGTGACGCCCTGGATCGGCGAACGATCCGGCGTGTTATCGGTAATGCCGCCCCACTGGCGCATCATCTTCACCCGCCGGAACATCGGGAAGAGTTCGCAGATTGCGTCGAGCGTATGGGTGATGATCTGCAGCCCGCCGGTCTGGGAATAGGAATTGTATTGGTCGGTGCCGGCGCCGATCACGAGTTCGCCCTTGTCCGACTGCGAGATATAGGCATGCACCGTGTTCGACATGACGACGCAGGGGAAGATCGGTTTCAGCGGTTCGGAGACCAGCGCCTGCAGCGGAGTTGAATGGAGCGGCACACGCACGCCGGCCATCTCCATCACAACGGATGAATGGCCGGCGGCCGAGACGCCGATCTTCTTCGCCCCGATGAAGCCCTTGCTCGTCTCGACGCCCAGGACATCGCCGTTCGGGCCGCGACGGATGCCGGTCACTTCGCAATTCTGGATGATGTGGACGCCGCGGTCGGACGCCGCACGCGCATACCCCCAGGCGACCGCATCGTGGCGGGCCGTACCGCCGCGCCGCTGCAGGGCGGCGCCGTTGATCGGGTAACGCGCCGTCTTGGCAATATCGAGAACCGGCACGAAGGCCTTGGCCTGTTCCGGCGTCAGCCATTCGTTGTCGATGCCGTAGAGCCGGTTGGCGTTGATATGCCGCTTGAAGCTCTGCATGTCGTGGGTGTTGTGCGACAGCATCATCACGCCGCGCGGCGAATACATGACATTGTAGTTGAGATCCTGGCTCAGCCCCTCCCAGAGCTTGAGCGAATGCTCATAGATATCCATGCTCTCTTCATAGAGATAGTTGGAGCGGATGATCGTCGTGTTGCGGCCGGTATTACCGCCGCCGAGCCAGCCCTTCTCGATCACCGCGACATTGGTTATGCCGTGTTCCTTGGCCAGATAATAGGCAGCACCCAGGCCATGCCCGCCGGCGCCGACGATAATCACATCGTAAGCACTGCGCGGCTCCGGGGAGGCCCACTGCGCTTCCCAGCCCTTGTGGGCACGCATCGCCTCGCGGGCCACGGCGAAAACCGAATATCTGCGCATCTCGCCTCGAACTCCTAGGGATCGTCAGCCCTCATCGCAGGGCCAGCATTTGGGTAGTGCCATACCCATCGCAAATCAATATGCGTCGCAATGGCTCTATTGCGACGCATTCGCCCTCCCCATCGACACCGGCAAGATCGTCCGCGAATTCGGGAGGATCGACCGGCACTCCGACCGTAAATTGCGACCGGCTATTCAGATTTTACGGCAGTTTCTGAAAAGGCGGCGGAATTGGCGCAGATCGGCCTTAATGCGTCTGGACTTCGCACATCTCTTCTGCTATCTGCCGTCATCAATCGCACGGCTCCAGGCCGAGCGGACGTTATTCTTTCGCCTCGAATCGTACCGATCCAGGCGAGCAACAAACCAAAGGAACGGGATTCACGTGCAGGTACTTGTCCGCGACAACAACGTCGATCAGGCGCTCCGCGCTCTCAAGAAGAAGATGCAGCGCGAAGGCATTTTCCGTGAAATGAAGATGCGCGATTATTACGAGAAGCCGTCTGAAAAGCGCGCCCGTGAAAAGGCAGAGGCTGTTCGTCGCGTTCGCAAGCTTGCTCGCAAGCGCATGCAGCGCGAAGGTCTGATTGCCGCTCCCGCTCGTGCGGTTCCTGCGCGCCCGGCTCGTTGATCGGCCGTTTTTTGGACGTTTTCATGTGCTTTCAGGGCGGTGGCGACATGGGCGCCGCCGCTCTTTTGATTTGGTCCGAGACTTCCAATGCCTTTGCCCCGACATGAGGAAATGCGCCTGATGGCCGCCAAAAATGCCGTTCTCGATCGTGGAACCGAAATTTCCGGCCTCTTGACCCAAGCTTCTCCCGTCCGTCGCAAAACAGCGTTGCCTGCCGCGCTGATCGCCCTTCTGGCGCTTGCCGGCTGCGCAACCACCAGCTCGACCGACATGATCACCGTCGATCGTGCCCAGGGATCCCAAGAGAACATCGCCTCGCTTTCTTCCGTCATCAATTCCAGCCCGCAGGATCCGGAAGGCTATAACGTCCGTGGCACGGCCTACGGACGCGCCGGCGAGTTTTCGCGCGCGCTTGAGGACTTCAACCGCGCCATCCAGCTCAATCCGCAGTTCTACCAGGCCTATGCCAACCGGGCCCTCGTCTATCGCAACATGGGCAAGCCCGTCGAAGCGGCCAACGACTATAACCGCTCGCTGCAGATCAACCCGAATTACGACGTCGCCTATATCGGCCGCGGCAATATCTATCGACAGGCCGGCCGCACCAACGAAGCCTTCAATGACTTCAACAAGGCGATCCAGCTGGAAACCACCGATGGCCGGGCCTGGCACAATCGCGGCCTGATCTACCAGATGCGCGGCCAGCACGCCCAGGCGATCGACGATTTCTCGAAAGCCATCTCGCTGTCGGCGAATTCGCCGGAGCCTTATAACGGCCGCGGCATTTCCTATGTCGCCTTGAACGACGACGACAACGCGTTTGCCGACTTCAACCACGCGATCGAGCTCAACGACAAGCTGGCCGAATCCTGGGCCAACCAGGCGCTGGTCTATGAGCGCCGCGGCGACAAGGCGCGCGCCTACAAGTCCTATTCGCACGCCATGCGCCTCGACCCGAACTACAAGCCGGCCCAGGATGGCGCGAGCCGCACCCGCGCCAGCAGCTGAGATCCGCGTCGCGGCGCAACACCTGAAACCGTTAACGTTTCATCCGACGCAAGGCGCGTTGTTTGCGCCGGGACGGCACCCGCCAAACATTAATAACAGATGAAACTAATAAAGGCGTTACTATTTGGTACTACTGTTCCCGGATGGAATGGGGTACGTGCATGCTGGATAAACTCCTGGGCGACAGGTCCGGAAACTTCGGAATAATGAGCGCCTTACTGCTCGTGCCGCTGATCGCGGCCGCCGGCCTTGCCATCGATCTTACCGACGCCCTCGAGGCCCGTAACCAACTGCAGGGTGCGGCGGACGCCGCCGCCCTGGGTGCCGTCGCGGAAAAATCCATCGGTACGGCGGAAGCTATGAAGATGATGACGGACGGCGCGATCACCCCGGCCGTTCAGGATGCCGAAAAGATTTTCGCGGCGCAGATCGCATCGGCGACCGGCTACACGCTGACGGACCATGCGGCGACGGTCACCAAGGTCAACAACCAGCTGACGGCGATGTTCACCTATACCGCGACCGTTCCGACCACCCTTCTGAAGGTCATCGGCAAGAACGAGTTCACCGTGACCGGTCAGGCGACGGCAGTCTTCCAGACGGAAACCTACCGGGATTTCTACCTTCTGCTCGACAACACGCCCTCCATGGGGGTCGGCGCCACCACGGCCGATATCAACACCATGGTCGCCCATACATCCGACAAATGTGCGTTCGCCTGCCATATCGTCAATAACGGCGTCGAGGACGAAAACAGCTACTACAACCTCGCCAAAAGCCTCGGCGTCACGATCCGTATCGATGTTGTCGCCAACGCGACGGCCGCGCTGATGGACACCGCCGTGTCGGTGCGCAGAAGCGACAATCAGTATCGGATGGCGGTCTACACCTTCGGCCAGAAAGCCGAGGATACCAAGCTTCTCGAGATCAGCCCGCTGACCGACAATCTTGCCGACGCGAAAAGCAAGGCCTCGCTCATCGACCTCATGTCGATCCCCTATCAGGGTTATAACAAAGACCAGCAGACCGATTTCGATCTCGCCATGAAAAATATCGGCGACAAGATGGGCACGCCGGGTACGGGCCTGACGCCTTCCGACCCGGAGAAGATCGTGTTCTTCGTGTCGGACGGCGTCGGCGACAGCAAAAAGCCGACCACCTGCACCAAAATGCTCACCGGCACCCGCTGCCAGGAGCCGATCGACACAAGGGCCTGCCAGCTGCTCAAGGACAAGGGATACAAGATCGCCGTCCTTTATACGACCTACCTGCCGCTGCCGACCAACAGCTGGTATAATTCGTGGATCAAGCCGTTCCAGAGCGAGATCAGCACCCGGATGCAGAGTTGCGCATCCAGCGGCTATTTCTTCGAGGTCAGCCCGTCGCAGGGCATCAGCGACGCGATGAATACCCTCTTCCTGAAAATCGTCTCGACGCCGCGCCTTTCGGGCTGAGCAGCCGACCCGCCTCAGATATAAAGCGCCGCCATCTTGCGCCAGGCAGCGGCCCGGTGGGCGCGCCCGTCCCAGACATGCATCCGATGCCCGACACCCTTCTCGGAAAGAACCCGGCTGAGATGCTGGTTGTTGTCGAGGAAAGGGTCGGCATCGCCGATCGTCAGCACGATCTCCACCTGCCGCAGCCTTTCGATCTGCCATTCGCTGGTGATGCCGGGCAGGAAATGCGACGGGGTGTGGAAATAGACGGTCTCGTCGTAATAACCGTCCATCAGGTCGTCGAACGCCTCGACCTTCAGCGTCAGGTCGTAACGCCCCGAAAACGCGACGAGCTTGCGGAACAGGTGCGGATGGCGAAAGACGATGCTGGCCGCCTGGAAGGCACCGAGGCTGCAGCCCTGAACGATCGTGCAGTCATGCCCGTTCCGGTCGGCCATCAGCGGCAGGACCTCGTTGAGGATATAATCCTCGAATGCCGCATGCCTGCGGATGCGCACCGACGGATGCTGCCTTGCATCGTAGAAGGTCTCGGTCGCCAATCCGTCGACGCAGTAGAGCTGCAACTGGCCGGCCCGGATCTTGTCTGCCAGGCTTCCGACGATGCCAAGCTCTTCATATTCCCAGAAACGTCCCTCGCGGGTCGGGAACATCAGCACCTTGGCGCCGGCATGGCCGAACACCAGGAGTTCCATGTCTCGATGGAGCCGCTGGCTGTACCAGCGCAGATATTCGCGGTTCATGACACCTTGAAGAACTGTCCGGCCTTCTCGCGAAGCGCCGCCTCTTGCAACATGCTACCAGGATAGTCGAAATGTCCGGCATCCAGGATGAAGATTTCATTAAATTTCGATTTCGGAACTGCGTTGGCGACGGCGAACTGGCAGGGCGGCGCAACCGCGGGATCGAATAGCGCGACGCTCGTCAGCATCGGCACGGTGATGCGGCTCACCGCCACCGCCGAATCATGCAGGCGCAGCGTCTTCAGCGCATTGCCGTATTTCGCCTGATAGGCCTGGACCGAGGCAGCGCTGCCGATGCTTTTCAGCTTCAGCCGCAATTCCTGATGCCCGAAGGTCGGCAGCGACAGATGCCCTCGATCGATCCGGTTGTCGAAGGGAATGGCGAGCCCGCCGATGCCGCCGCCGAAACTGATGCCGCTATAGCCGACATGGCCGGAAAGCCAGGGGTAGAGAGCGATCAGCATGCTCACCGCGACCCAAAGGTCGTCGACGCAGCCGCCGATGATGTACCGGTCCGGCTTGTCGATATCGTGCAGCACGTGCCACTGCGAATCCGGCGAGATCGGCGGGCGGGTGCTGCGCGACATGCCTCGAAAGCAGGGAAACAGGACGGCTGTCTCCTCGACCGGAATATCGAGATCCGGCACGTCGCGCCCGCCATATCCATGACCGACCACCAGCCCGCGTCTGATCTCCCCCCGCCGCGGCAGTAGAAGCCAGCCGCCGATCGGAAACCGGCCGGTCGACATATAGGCGATGTCGAAGACATGCCATTTCGGATGGTCGAGCCCGCTCTTGCGCAGGCCAGGCTCCGGATCGACGGCCATCGCCCGCCGGTAGCGGTCCTTCCAGAACGTATCGAAACCCTCGGGCGCCGCAGGCGGCACCACCGCCTGAAGCTCCTTCAGCCCCATGCCATAGGTGGGGTCGAAATCATAAGGATGTTTGGGGGGGATGGTCATGCCTGAGAGGTTACCGGAGATTTGCCTCGTCCTGGTCGAAAACAAAGTCTTCGGGAAGCCTGCCACGGAATTTTTCCAATCGTCTCAAAGCCTCTTCACGGGCGGCTTGAGAGGCAGGCTGTTGCGATTCTCGCTGCGAAAGCTTTTCGGCAGCGCGTGTCTGATCGGCAATCTTCGCCATCCTAGCCTCCTGCTCACTTCCAATGTCGCACGATCCGTCTTCACAAAAAAGCCCGGCAATGCCGGGCTCCATGTTCGCTGTTCAACTGGCCTTAGTGCTTCATCGCCTTGACGATGTCCTCGGTCATCTTCTTGGCGTCGCCGAGCAGCATCATCGTGCCGTCCTTGTAGAACAGTGTGTTGTCGATGCCGGCATAGCCCGAGCCGAGCGAGCGCTTGACGAACAGGCAGGTCTTGGCCTTGTCGACGTCGAGGATCGGCATGCCGTAGATCGGCGAGGTCTTGTCGTCGCGGGCCGCAGGGTTGGTGACATCGTTGGCGCCGATGACATAGGCGACGTCGGCCTGCGCGAACTCCGCGTTGATGTCTTCCAGTTCGAAGACCTCGTCATAGGGGACATTGGCTTCGGCAAGCAGCACGTTCATATGGCCGGGCATGCGGCCGGCGACCGGATGGATCGCGTACTTGACCTCGACGCCGTGGCTTTTCAGCGTATCGGCGAGTTCCCGCAGCGCATGCTGGGCCTGGGCGACCGCCATGCCGTAACCCGGCACGATGATCACCTTCTCGGCATTCGACATCAGGAAGGCCGCATCGTCGGCCGACCCCTGTTTCACCGTCCGCTGCACGCCGTCGTCGCCGGCAGCAGACGCCGTCTCGCCGCCGAAGCCGCCCAGGATGACCGAAACGAAGGAGCGGTTCATCCCCTTGCACATGATGTAGGAAAGGATCGCGCCCGAGGAGCCTACCAGCGCACCGGTGATGATCAGCGCGAGATTGCCAAGCGTGAACCCGATGCCGGCGGCGGCCCAGCCGGAATAGGAATTCAGCATCGAGACGACGACCGGCATGTCGGCGCCGCCGATCGGCACGATCAGGAGAACGCCGAGCGCCAATGCCAGCACCACGACGAGCCAGAAGTCGAAATGGCTTTCGGTCTGCACCAGACCGAAAATGAAGACGACGACCAGCACCAGCAGGCCGATATTGATGGCGTGCCGGTAGGGCAGCATGATCGGCTTGCCGGACATCCGCCCGTCGAGCTTCAGGAAGGCGATGACCGAGCCGGTAAAGGTGATCGCGCCGATCGCCGCGCCGAGCGCCAGCTCGATCAGCGCCTGGCCGTGGATATGGCCGATCGCGCCGATGCCGAAGGAATCCGGCGCATAAAGTGCTGCCGCCGCCACCATCACAGCGGCAAAGCCGACTAGCGAGTGGAAGCCGGCGACGAGCTGCGGCATCGCCGTCATCGGAATGGTGCGGGCGATATAAGCCCCTGCCCCACCGCCGAGGCTGAGCGCCAGCACGATCAGGATGAAGCCGCCGAACGTCGGCGTGGCAAGCAGCAGCGTGGTGACGATGGCGATACCCATGCCGACCATGCCGTAGACATTGCCCTTGCGGCTGGTCGTCGGGTGGGAAAGGCCCCGGAGCGCCATAATGAACAGCACGCCGGAGACGAGATAGAGGAAGGCTGCGAGGCTCTGCGACATGTATCCGAACCCTCAGCGATCTTTTTTCTTGTACATGGCGAGCATCCGGCTGGTCACCAGGAAGCCGCCGAAGATGTTCACCGAAACGAGCACCAGCGCCACGAAACCGAAGCCGGTCGCAAAGCCGCTCGCCGATATGCCGACCGCAAGCAGCGCGCCGACGACGATAACCGAAGAGATCGCGTTGGTGACCGCCATCAGCGGCGTATGCAGCGCCGGCGTCACCGACCAGACCACGTAATAACCGACGAAGATCGACAGCACGAAGATCGCCAGCCGAAACACGAATGGATCGATCGCCCCACCGGTTGCAGCACTCGCGGCTTCCGGCGCCTGGGCGGCAGCGCTCATCACGGCGGTCACGGCCTGATCGAGCTGTTCCAGCGCCTTGTCCATTGCTTCACTGGCCATCAAAGCTTCTCCTCGGCTGTGGCGTCCCCGCCTCTTTCGGCGTCAACGGCGGCAGGCTTTTTGCGGGCGCGGGCCGGTCCGGCTGCCGGGGCTGCGGTTGGCGCAGCAACGGAAGCGTCAACGACAAATGCGGCCGCAGCTGCCGCAAAATTGGGATGCACGACCTGTCCGCCATGGGTCAGCATGGTCGCCTTGACGAGCTCGTCCTCGGGATTGACGGCAAACTCCTTGGTGCCCTTGTCGACCATGGTCTCGATGAAGGCGAACAGGTTGCGGGCATAAAGCGCCGAAGCGGAGGCGGCGATGCGGCCGGCGACATTGGCATAACCGATGACGGTGACGCCCTCGACATCCGCAACCTTGCCCTTTTCGGAGCCCTCGATATTGCCGCCGCGCTCGACGGCGAGGTCGACCGCCACCGAACCCGGCTTCATCGAAGCCAGCATGGCCCGCGACACCAGTTTGGGCGCAGGACGGCCGGGAATGAGGGCCGTCGTGATGACGATGTCCTGCTTGGCGATATGCTCGGCAACCAGAGCCGCCTGTTTGGCCTGGTAGGCTTCCGACATCGGCTTGGCGTAACCGGCAGCCGTTTCGGCCGCCTTGAATTCCTCGTCCTCGACCGCGATGAACTTGGCGCCGAGCGAGGCGACCTGTTCCTTGGCAGCGGGGCGCACGTCGGTCGCCGAAACCACGGCGCCGAGACGACGGGCCGTGGCGATCGCCTGCAGGCCGGCGACACCGGCGCCCATGACGAAGACTTTTGCGGCCGGAACGGTGCCGGCGGCGGTCATCATCATCGGCATGGCGCGGCCGTATTCATGGGATGCGTCGATGACGGCGCGATACCCGGCAAGGTTCGCCTGGGAAGAAAGCACGTCCATCGACTGGGCGCGGGTGATGCGCGGCATCAGTTCCATGGCAAACGTGGTGAGCCCGGCTTTCGCCATGTCCGCAAGAGCGGCCTCGTTGCCGTAGGGATCCATGACCGCGAACACGACGGCGCCTGGTCTGTAGGACGCCATCTCGGTCGCCGTAGGCCGGTTGACCCGAAGGATGATATCGGCTGAACCGACCTCGCCGGAACCGGCAATGCGGGCGCCGGTGGCTTCGAAATCCGCGTCGCGGACGCCGGAGGCAAGGCCTGCCCCGCTCTCGACCACGACCGAGAGCCCGAGGCCGGTGAGCCGCTTGACGCTCTCGGGCGAAGCGGCGACGCGCGGTTCGTCGGAACCTTCACGGCATACAAATACGATCTTCGGCAAAGACTGTCTCCTCCCAGTCGATATCGCAAGGCGGGCGAAAGACTTCGCCCTGCCTCAAAGCCGGTGGCCGGGTTGGCCGAACCGGATCAACGCAGCAGGAAAACGCCGGCTATAGTGAGAATGATGAAGACGAGGAGGCTGCCAATGAAGCCCGCTCCGCCGAAGAAACCGGCAGCCATGGCGATCATCAGGACGACGATGACCATCGTGCCCCATTTCGCACCCGCGATGAAGGCGTTGTAGGTCTTGTCGTGTTCCGAATAGTCCATCGAAGCACCCGTTTCCACCGGCCCGCTATGGTGATTGTCCATCAGTCCCGTCTCCTTCATCAGCCGCACGCGGTCCGCTTGATCAAAGCGTCGGCGCGTGCGGGAAAACCCGTGTCGACATCCGGAATCATGCCGTCGTTCGGCAGGATCGGCGTCTCTTCAGGCCTTACACAAAGCGGCAGGAAAGCGCAATGCCGCCACAATGGCTTCCGGTACGCCGAAGCGCGACCTTCAGGTGAGGTAGGACATTTCGGGGGAATTCGGGCGGCCGGCGATACGGGCCGTCGGCAGGATGGTAAGCGGCGCGGTGTCGAAGTTCGAGGAGCGTGCAAACAGCAGGCGGCGCTCATAGGCCTCCGACTGGAATGCCGGGAAGCGCTTCATCATCTTGGAGCGCAGTTCGCGGGTCTGCGAGGCGAGCAGCATCAGATCGAAATCGTATTGCGGGATCCGCCGCGGCGGCACGACCGGCTGGGCATAGAAGAACCGGCGGTAAAATGCCGCATGCGCCGGACGGATCGGCTGCAGCACGCGGTCCGCATCGAAATAGATCGCCGCAACCGGCGTCAGCCGCACCGTCAGGTAGGGCATGGCCGAAAGTTCGCTGGCATATTCCGGGGCTATCGCAAAACGCGCCGAGTCGATCAGCGTCATGCCGGCATCGAGAAGGCCATTCACGGCTTCCGGGAAAATGCTGATCGACTGGCAGACCCGATGCTCCGGCGTGACGTGGTGGAGGCGGATCGTACTGACCAGTTCCTCGTCGTAATAGACGCCGAAGACATGCGCATTCTTGTCGAAATCGATCTCGTCGATGAGCTTGGTGGCCGCGACCGGCAGCACGTTGTGTGTCTTGTAGGCCCTGTATCGAAGCCGGGCGATATCTTCGAAATCCTCGTTGCTCTCGATCCGTCGGTATTCGACATGGTCAAGGGTGGAGAGAAGCTTGGCTGAAAAGTTTCCGTCCGAAAAGGACTTATCTATTGGCATTGGGTTTTGTTCCATGGGCTTTAACCAAGGATTAACCCTAAAAGACCCATAGCCCGCAATGAATGATACGCGAATTGAGTAAAATTCTAAATGATATGGTTAACAAACGGTTAACGGACGTTTCCTAACGTCCCAAAACCGTTAACACTGTCCTGATTTTAAGCGGAGTCTAACGCGCCGCGGCCCGAAGAGGCGAGGCCTGTGCGCTTTTGGCACCACGCCGAACGGCCGAGAGCTTGGCCGCGGAAGCGCCCTCGGCAGCCAATTCGATGATCTTTTCGGAAGCCACCGGCATCGAAAACACGTAACCCTGGACCAGGTCGGAGAACCGATGGCGATTGACCAGCGCGAGCTGCTCCTTCGTCTCCACGCCTTCGACGACGATCTTGAGGCCGAGCTCCCGGGACAGATGCACGATGCCGCGCAGGAGCTTCAGCTTGCGCTGGTCCTCGACAATATTGCGAATGAACGCACGGTCGATCTTGACCACGTCGAGCGGCAGGGAATCCAGATAGCTGAGGCTCGAGAAGCCGGTGCCGAAATCGTCGATGGCGATCGTCACGCCGGTCACGCGGAACTGGTTGAGGATGGCGCTGACCGCCACCGGCTCGTCCATGAAGCAGCTTTCCGTCACTTCGAGGTGCAGCCGCGACGGATCGACCGAATAACGCTTCAGCACGTCCGCCACGTAACCGACGATATCGTCGTTGCGCAGGTCCTGGATCGAGAGGTTGACGGAGACAGCCATCGGCTCCGGCCAGGTCGCGCAGTCGCGGCAGGCCTGATCGAGCACCAGATGGGTGATATGCGAAACGAGCCCCATATCCTCGGCCATGGGGATGAAGACATTCGGCCCGACCATGCCGCGCTCCGGATGGCGCCAGCGCACCAGCGCCTCGCTGCATTCGATGCCGGAGCCGTCGGGACGGTACATCGGCTGGTAGACGACATGCAGACCGCGGTTCTCGATCGCCTGGCGGAGGTCGACGCGAAGCTTCTGCTCGTCGATATACTGGGCGTCCATCTCCGAACGGAACGCCGTCAGCGTGCCGTTGCCGGTCGATTTCGCATGGTTGAGGGCAAGATCCGCCTTGATCTGCCAGTTTTCCATATCGAAGTCCTGCGACGGCAGCACGACGCAGCCGCTGTTCATCGAAACGGGAAGGCGAAGTCCGTCGACATAGTAGTCGCCCTGGATCTCGGCGTGAATGCGGCGGACCTGACGCTCCAGTTCGCAATCGTCGTCGCCGCCGGTCAGCAGCACGACGAATTCGTCGCCGACCAGGCGGCCTGCCAGCAGGCCGTCGGTCTTCATTGCCGAAAGCCTTGCCGAGATCGCCGCGAGCAACCGGTCGCCGATCACATGGCCGCGCAAGTCGTTGACATGCTTGAAACCGTCGACGTCGAACACGGCGAGTGCTGCCAGGGCTTCGCCGCGGCGCTTCAGCTTCTTGGTGGCAAGATCCGCGAAATGACCGCGGTTCGGCAGGCCGGTCAGGGCGTCGAACCGCACCATGTGCAGCACCTTCTCCTCGGCGGCGAGACGGGCGGTGACATCTTCGAAGATCAGCACGACGCCGCCGTCGGAACGGGGGCTGACCGAGAATTCGAGATGGCGGTCGTCCTTGAACTTGAAGAGCGCGCGTTCGAGCGAGCCGTCTGCGAGCTTGGAAAGCTGCCGCAGGATGGTTTCCGGCGCATTCTCCGCATCTTCGCAGAGCACAGCGGCGAAATCGCGGTCCTTGAGGTCGCTCTTCTTGTCGAGACCGAGCAGATCGCGGGCGCGGCGGTTGATCACCTGGATCTTGCCTTCGCCGTCGAGCATCACCAGGCCGTGGGAAATCGTCTTCAAGGCGATATCGAAGCGGCCGGCGATGATCGCCATCTTCCGTGAGGCGATGACGTTTTCATAAAGGAATTCGCGCACGCCGTTGGCCATCGACCGCGTGGTGAGACCGAAGGGGATGAGCAGCAGCGACATCAGAGCGAGGTGCAGGTCCTCGGTGAACAGGCAGGCGATCAGGATCGGGCCGCAGCAGCCGAGCGTCTGGAGGTCGACGGCGATGCGCGAGCCGTAGTTGCGGCCGACGATCGACATCATCGAACCGAGCGTCATGGCGATGCAGGTGAAGCCGACGAACGGGTTTTCCAGCACGAGCAGCGCGTAGCCGCTGGCGATGCCGAGCAGAAAGGCAGCCAGGAACGCGCCGATCACATATTGCTGCTCCCAGGCGGCGATGCCGTCATAGGTCAGCGACGCCTTGTCCACTTTGTCGAACCGCTGGAACCAGTACATGCGATAGGCAAAGACGGCCGCGAAACCGCAGGCGAACAGGAGATAGAATTGCGCACCGCTGTAATGGAAAACGAGCAGGCACCACAGGACGTGAACGACCACGCCGGTCCACAATGTGCCGCGATTTCCAAATAGCGACGTGACGAACGACAGATACACATCCGTCGACAGCGTCTTCGCTTCTGTCTCTTTCATCGGGTTCATCCCTTGTCTTCCGGTCGACACTGCGGGAAACCCTTTAAAAATTGCTTGTTCACGAGCCACGTAACCCCCTTTCATTGGGGGGTTCTTGAGAGTTTGCTGAACAAATTGACAACGAGATGGTTAAAATTTCTAGGAGGCAACCTTCGGCACAGGCGCACCCCCTCCGGAGCCTGCACAAACACCCTGCGATCCCGGCTTTTTATAGACGAAAACCTGACTTGTTGGGACTTTCCTTTTCTTAGACCTTCGTTTACATCGCCATCCAAGAACGGGCGGGGTAAGAGAGACCTGTTGGAATTGGGGAAAGCATGGCTGCACTGTTGAAGATCAGCGGTCTCATCGATCGCGTGAGCGAAATCCTCGGCAAATTTTCAGGCTATATGGTCCTCGCCTGCACGCTCATCAGCGCCGGCAACGCCATCATCCGCTACCTCTTCAACTACAGCTCCAACGGCTGGCTTGAAATCCAGTGGTATCTCTTCGCCTTCATCGTGCTGCTCGGCGCTTCCCACACGCTGCGGCTGAACGAGCACGTCCGCGTCGACCTGATTTACGGCGCCGTTTCCGATCGCGCCCGGCTGTGGATCGATGCGATCGGCCTGATCGTCTTCCTCATCCCGGCCTGCCTTTACCTCGCCTGGCTCTCCTGGCCCTTCTTCTCGCTTTCCTTGGCGCAGGGCGAGGTGTCTTCGAATGCCGGAGGCCTCATCCGCTGGCCGGTCAAGCTGATCATCGTCGCGGGCTTTAGCCTGCTGGCGCTGCAGGGATTTTCCGAACTGGTAAAGCGCATCGCCGGCCTCATGGGCGTCCTCCAGGTCGATACGACCTACGAAAAGCCGCTTCAATAACAAGAATTTCGGGGGAATAAGCCGCTCATGTTCGAATACGGTATAATGCCGCCGGCAATGTTCCTTGGCATGATTATTTTCATGCTCTACGGGTTCCCTGTCGCCTTCTCGCTGTCCGCCGTCGGCCTGTTCTTCGGCCTTCTCGGCATCGCCACCGGCCATTTCGAATTCGCCTTCCTGCAGGCGCTGCCGTTCCGCATCTTCGGGATCGTCTCCAACGATCTCCTGCTCGCCATCCCCTTCTTCACCTTCATGGGAGCGGTGCTCGAGCGCTGCGGCCTTGCCGAAGACCTGCTCGAAGGCACCGGCAAGCTGTTCGGCGCCATTCCCGGCGGTCTCGCCTATGCGGTCATCCTGGTCGGCGCCATCCTTGGCGCGATCACCGGCACGGTCGCCGCCTCGGTCATCACCATGGGCGTGATCTCGCTGCCGATCATGCTGAAATACGGCTACAATCCGCGGATTGCGACAGGCGTCATCGCCGCATCCGGCACGATCACCCAGGTCATCCCGCCGTCGCTCGTGCTGATCGTGCTTGCCGACCAGCTCGGCCGTTCGGTCGGCGACATGTATCTCGGCGCGATCGGCCCGTCGATCCTGCAGGTGGTGATCTTCCTGCTGTTCATTCTCGCCATGTCGATCTTCCGCCCGAAGGACGTGCCGGCCTTGCCGCTGGAAGCCCGCGGCGAACTCAATGCGGCGCTGGTCTTCAAGGTCCTCTGGGGCATGATCCCTTCGATCGTGCTGATCTTCCTCGTGCTCGGCACCATCTTCATGGGCCTCGCCACCCCGACCGAAGCCGGCGCTCTCGGCGTCGTCGGCGCCATGGTGCTTGCCGCCATGCACCGCCGCCTCACCTGGGACCTGATCAAGCAGGGCATGCATTCGACCATGACGATCACCTCCATGGTGGTCTTCATCCTGGTCGGCGCCACCTGCTTCAGCCTTGTCTTCCAGGGCATGGACGGCGGACTGTGGATCGAATTCCTGCTGTCTCACGTCCCGGGCGGCGCGGTCGGCTTTCTGATCTTCGTCAACATCTTCGTTTTCTTCCTTGCCTTCTTCCTCGATTTCTTCGAAATCGCCTTCATCGTCCTGCCGATGCTGGCGCCGGTGGCGAACGCGCTCGGCATCGACCTGATCTGGTTTGGGGTGCTGCTCTGCGTCAACATGCAGACCTCGTTCATGCACCCGCCCTTCGGCTTTGCGCTGTTCTATCTCCGCTCGATCGCCCCGAAGAGCGTCAAGACCAAGGACATCTATCTCGGCGCCATTCCGTGGCTCGGCATGCAGCTCATCCTGGTCGGCATCATCATCTTCTGGCCCGAGTCGGTCACCTACTGGCTGGACAAGTCGCCGGACGTCGACCTCAACACGATCAAGATCGAAATCCCCGGCTTCGGCAACGGCAGTGGCAACCAGATGCCGAATTTCGGCCTGCCGCCGATGGATGGCGCTCCGGCCCAGCCCAGCCAGCAGGGACTGCCCGGCATGCCGAACTTCGGCCAGCCCCCGAAGATCAACCCGTAAGGGCGGCTTTTTCCGTCCAGTTGTCGCCAAGTATATTTCCGAAAAAGGAGGACGGGGTTGGCGCCCTGTCCGCCTTTTTATTATTGTCCAACAGTCCAGGCCGCTCCTCCTCCGATTTCCCCCGGCGACAGCGGCAAACGCAAGCGAAGACGTTGCTTGGAGGCCCGCGTCAAAGGCGTCTTTCGGCCCTTCCTCTACCGAAAAAGCGGTATGCCGGTGGAGGCTCGACGCGAAATCCCGTTGCCGCTAACACTTTGGTAGACGTACTAACCGGCTTACTGAGCGTATAAAACTTGGCGCGGGCGGCATCGCGCGCCGGGTTTGCCGTCGCCAGGCCAGAACCCGGTTTGGCTGGATCGGTCGGGGGCACGACATGCAGATGAACCACGTATTGCCGAATGCGATGTACGTCGTGCGAAGGTCGATCGATCGGACCATAGTCGAGCCGTTGCGGCGCAGGCAGTTTGCAAGAGAGAGCGACGTATTCACCCACCGCACCAATCGGGGATACATCTTCAACCTCGATCCTGCACAAAGTATCGACGAGGCTATCTTCGTCGAAGGCTGGTTTGAGGGACGGTTTCTGGAATTCCTGCAAGGCCGCTTCGAGCCCGGTGCGGTCGCGCTCGATATCGGCGCGAATATCGGCAACCATGCCATTCACCTCAATCGAGACTTCGCCGAGATCCATTGCTTCGAACCCAACCCCGACGTCTTCAGGCGGTTGACCGAGAACATTCGCTCGAACCGGCTCGATAACATCCGACTGCATCAGGCGGCTCTCGGCGATTGCGACGACACGCTCATGTTCCGCGAAAATCTCGAAGGCAACCTCGGCGCCAGCGGCTTCGTGGAGGATGACCGGCCATCGGGACATAGCCGTATCCTGCGCCTGCCGGTTTTCGAAGCGGACAAGCTCATCCGGCGCCTCGGAATAACCAGGGTCGATTTCATCAAGATAGACGTCGAGGGGTTCGAGCTGCGGGTTCTGAAAGGACTGCGTTCGACGATCGCCTTCAACCGGCCGATCGTGTCCTTCGAGTTCCATGGCCATCTCGCGGCACCGGACGACTTCGGCAAGCTCGCCGCCTGCCTGCCGGATTACCAATTCTATGATCTGGAATATGCGCCTGAATCGGCTTCCACGCTGGAAAAGCTGAAATGGAACTTCCGGCATGGCGGCGCACCGGTTCTGAACCGGTTCGACCGTCCCGAGCCGCGCACCTACGAAAACATACTGGCATTCCCATCACAGGATACGTTCAGCCGCTTCACGAACCGCCCTTCGGCCGCCCTTGCCATTTGAACCGATCCCCCGGTACCCGCCAGACAAAAGCCCCGGATCTCTCGATCCGGGGCTTCGATATCAAGAACTGCCTGACCTGTGATCAGAGCTTGCCGTTTCGCTGCTGGATCATCATGAAGGTGTCGTAGGTATATTCCGACAGCTGCATCCAGAGATAGGCTTCCTTCTTGAAGGCGACCTGATCTTCGTAGACCTTCTTGAAATCGGCATTGGTCGCCGAGATGTCCTTGTAGACCTCGAGAGTGGCCTTGTAGCAGGCTTCGAGGATTTCCTGACTGAAGGGGCGAAGCGTCGTGCCCTGCGAAACGATCTGCTTGATCGCCGTGGGGTTCTTCACGTCGTATTTGCCCATCATGTTCGTGTTGGCGAAGGCGCAGGCATCGGTCAGCGCCGCCTGATAGGCCTTCGGGAGCGCGTTCCACTTTTCCAGGTTGACGAACGCATGGATGGTCGGGCCGCCTTCCCAGAAGGCCGGATAGTAGTAGTACTTGGCAACCTTGTAGAAGCCGAGCTTGTAGTCGTCATAGGGGCCGACCCACTCGGCCGCGTCGATCGTGCCCTTTTCCAGCGCCGGATAGATGTCGCCGCCGGCGATCTGCTGCGGCACTGCGCCGAGCTTTTCCAGCACCTTACCGGCAATGCCGGCGATGCGCATCTTGACGCCCTTGAAGTCGTCGACTGTGTTGATTTCCTTGCGGAACCAGCCGCCCATCTGTGCGCCGGTATTACCGGCGGGCATGCCGTAGATGTTATGCTTGGCATAGAATTCGTTCATCAGCGTATTGCCGTTGCCCTGGTAGAACCAGGCATTGTTCAGCCGGGCATTGAGGCCGAACGGGATGGCGGTGCCGATCGCGAATGTCGGATCCTTGCCGACAAAATAATAGGAGCAGGTATGGCACATTTCGACCGTCGAATTGCTGACGGCGTCCGCTGCCTGCATGGCCGGCACGATTTCGGCGGCGGCAAACGGCTGAATGGTGAAATTGCCATCGGTTGCTGCGGCGACATGCTTGGCGATGTCTTCCGCGCCGCCATAGATGGTGTCCAGCGACTTCGGGAATGAAGACGTCAGACGCCAGGTGACTTTTGGGCTCGACTGCGCGATGGCCGGAGCGGCGAGCACCGTGGCGGCAGCTGCACCGGCGCCGGTCACGGCAGCCTTTTTGAAAAATGAACGACGATCCATGAAATACCTCCCAGTAAGACAACCGTAGGGCTTATCTGTTCCCACTCCCCCCGGTCCTGGGGCGAGGTAAACATTTTGGTCTAGCGGTTGCAAGCGCCGGAGCTAATATTCCTCAATGCGGGAAGGTCTTTTATCGTTAGACTTTCGTAGCGTCCCGCCGAAACTGGATTCACCAGACATTTCAAAGGGGCAATGCTTATTCTTTGGGCAACGCCCGACCCGGAAACACGCCTCCAACTTGACTTGAACCGGCCTCCCGCGGCACAACGACATCAGACGCTACAGCATGCTTCGTTGGAGAGCCTGATGCCGAAACCGATCGTCGCCCTGCCCGCCGACATCCGCCAACTGGATGGAGCGATCTGGCATGCGTCGCCGAACCAGTATGTTCAGGCGGCGCTGAAAGTGGCGGACGTGATGACCTTCATCATCCCGGCTTTCGAAGAGGGCAACGAGACCGACACCATCCTCGACCGCGTCGATGGCGTGCTGGTTTCAGGATCGGCGACCAACGTCCACCCCTCGCTCTATGGCAGAGAAGCGACCGACGGCGACGGCCCCTTCGATCCGGCCCGCGACGCGACCTCCATGCCGCTGATCCGCCGGGCGATCGACCGCGGCATTCCCCTGCTCGCCATCTGCCGCGGCATCCAGGAACTGAACGTCGCATTGGGCGGGACGCTGGCGAGCGAAATCCAGGACCAGCCGGGCATCTGGGACCACCGCAAACCCGACGTGAAGGAGCGCGACGGCATGTACGCGATCCGCCAGCCCGTTTTCGTGGCCGAAGGCTCCTGCATCGCCAATTATCTGGGCCTGGCGGGCGAGGTTCAGGTCAACTCCCTGCACCGCCAGGCGATCGCCGAAACTGCCCCTCGTCTGAAGGTCGAAGCGACCGCCGAGGACGGCACGATCGAGGCGGTTTCGGTCATCGACGCCAAGAATTTTGCCGTGGGCGTGCAATGGCACCCCGAATACTGGGCCGAAACCGACGCACCGTCGCGGGCGCTTTTTCACGCTTTCGGCGAAGCCGTCCGCGCCTATGCGGCCCGCAGGACGCTGACCAACGTGGCGGCCTGACGCTCGCGACGTCGCGGCCTGATGCCGGCAAAGCAGGATACCGGGAAACCTACTTATCGTCCTCCCCCGGCCTTTCCCCCGCCTCCACATAAGCAAGCTTCAGCATGATCTGCGAGGCCTCGATCAGCGTTTCGCGCTCATCCGGGCTGAGGCAGGCTTCGATTGCCTTTTCCAGCCAGGCGCGGCGGGCGCGGATATCCTCGGAAAGAACCGTGCGACCGTGAGGCGTCAGTGCCAACTCGATTTCGCGGCGGTCCTGCCCGTTGCGACTGCGGCTGATGAGGCCGTCGCGTTCCATCGCCGCGACGATGCGGGTGACTGATTGCGGCTGCAACCGCTCCTCCAGCGCAAGGCGCCACGCCGGCATCGGCCCCAACCGATGGAGCGTGGCGAGCATGGCGATCGTCGACAGACTGACCGAGCCTTCCGCTCGCGCGGCGCGCAGCCGGCGGCCGAGCAGCAGCACACTGCGAACGATCAGCGTCGAGGCGTCGTCACTGGACATATGATACGCATTGCGTATTATTATGCCATTGCTCAATCGCGAGCCCGAGGGATGGCGGATGGAAAAGACATTCAATCACGTTGCCGAAGCCTTTCGCTGGTCGACGGAAAAAGAAGTGACGGCGATCGAGATCGTCGTTTCGGCGCTTGCCATGGCCGTGCCGGCGCTGCTGGTCGCAAAGGGTCATCACATGGGCCTCGGCCTCGTCGGCGGCATGGCGATGAGCGGAACCGTAGCGCATGGCAAGTTGAAGGTGCAAGCCGGCAGTGCGGGTGCTGCCTTCGCCACGCTGGCGATTGCCGCAGGGCTTGCCTGCCTCGTCGGCCGCCTGGGCATGGCAGGTCAGGCCGCGATGCTTTCGCTGGCGGCGATCGCCGGCATCGTCGGCGGGTTCGACCGGGCGATGGTGGCGGCGTCGATGCGGTTCGTCTTCTATCTCATCATGGTGGGCGGCATCGTGGCAACGACGAGTGCCGATCCGCTGCTGATCTTTGCCGTCGTCATGAGCGGCGCGCTCTTCGCGGCGATCCTGCACATAAGCATGTCCGCCGTCGTCGATCGCATCCGCAAGCCTGAAGAAAAGCCGGTCGAAGCCAACCGTGCCCCGACCGCCAGGCAAAAGTTCAATCGGCTGAAACGCTCGCTGGGAGAATGGGCCGGCTGGCAATATCCGATCCGGCTGGTCCTCAGTCTCGGCGCTGTTTTGCTCGCGCACGCGCTTTTTCCCTCCCACGACGTTCACTGGGCGGCGCTGACGCTTGTGCTGCTGGTCGAGCGCCGGCCGGAGCGCATGCCGCGGAAGACGACGCAAAGGGTGATCGGTGTCATCTTCGGCGTCTGCTGCGCAGGCCTGCTTTCATTCCTGGCTCTGCCCGCCTGGGCGGATGTGCTGAGCATCGCCGTTCTTGGCGGCTGCCGGCCATTCCTGCGGGCCAGGAACTATCTCGCCTATTCGATCGTCATGACGCCGCTGATGATGATGGCCATGGGCACAGCCGATCAGGTTCTGACGGCCGCCACATTATGGGACCGGCTCTACGCCACCGTCTTCGCCGCATGCCTGGTGCTGTTCGTCAATCGGGTGGCGATCTTTCTGTGGCCGGAGACGGCAGCACCCGTCGCGGCCTAAACCCTTGGCCGGTGCACCCCGGTCGACTGACGGATGCGCATTTCCGGCTTGATCAGATGGATACCGTCCGGCTCGTGGCTGCCGGCAAGGCGGTCGAGCAGGGCGCGCGCCGCAAGCCGGCCGACTTCCGTCTGGCCGTTCCAAACCGTCGTCAGCGCCGGTGTCGCGATCGACGCCTCTTCCAGATCGTCGTAGCCGGTGACGGAGATATCGTGGCCGGGCAACAGTCCGGCGCGGGCGACACCGTTCATCAAGCCGATCGCCACCAGATCGTTCCAGCAGACCGCGGCGGTCGGCTTCTGCGGCAGGGAAAGGAAATGCACCGCCGCCTCGAACCCGCCCTGCTTCGAACGGGGGCCAGGGATGCGCAGGTTGGGATCCACCTCGATGCCCGCCTTGCGCAGCGCGTTGACATAACCCTGATAACGGTCACGGCCGGTCGATGTCTGGTCCGTGCCGCCGATCATGGCGATGACCCGATGCCCGAGGCCGATCAGATGGTTGGTGGCAAGCGAAATGCCGTAGCTATCGTCGCCGCGATAGGTCGGCAGCTGGACGCCTTCCATCGAACGGGCAACAAGGATGGCCGGCATGCCGTTCTCCTCGGCGAGCCTCATATCCTCGATCGGCGTGCCGATCGCCGGCGACATGATCACCCCGTCACCACCGAGCTGCAGCAGCGTTTCGATGAAGGTACGCTGTTTCTCGACCGAATCGTAATGGTTGGAAAGGATGAAGGTATGGCGGCTGCGGTCGAGCTCGCTTTCGATCGCTTTGAGGATTTCCCCGTAGAACGGGTTCATGATGTCGTGCACCACGACGCCGATAATGCCGGAGCGCGAGGTGCGCAGGCTGGCTGCTCGGCGGTTGTAGATATAACCGAGGGCTCTAGCCTGTTCCTTGATTTTTTCCCGGGTATCGGCTGCCACAAGCGGGCTGTCGCGCAGCGCGAGCGATATCGTGGCAGTTGAAAGACCGAGGCTTTCGCCAATCGTCGACAACTTGATCTTTTGCGCCATTTCCCCCACCCGCAATGGCCGGCATCGCTATCCGATGCTCGAATTAAACTTTAAATAAACAATTTAATTCCGTGCGACAATCCTGTGACGGGGAAAATTTGGAGGGAAATCAGCCTCTGTTGTCGGAGGATTCGGACTGAAGATTTTGTTCGACGGTTTTCAAGAGCTTGAGGAGGGTTCGGATCTCCTTGTCGGAGAGACCTTTTGCAGCGATCGAGCCGCATTCGGAGACCGAGCGGCCGATCTGTTCGACGGTCTGCAATCCGGCTTCCGTCAGATGCACCTTGGTAAGACGCCCGTCGGTGCCGTCGGCGCGGCGTTCGAGAAAACCTTGGGCTTCCATGCGGCCGATCGTGCGGGTCATGGTCGGGGCCTTGACGCCGAGCCGGATGGCGAGCTGGCCGGGGGTCATGCCGTCTTCTTCCGCAAGGATCAGGATGACGCCGTCCTGGCCGGCATAAAGCCCGCTTTCGCCGAGGCTGCGGCTGAGTGCTGTACGCATGGAGCGGGCGGCCTGGGTGATCGCCGGCGCAAGGTCGGTGGCCGAAAGGCCTTCCAGTTCCTTCTTCTTGCCGGACTTGGCTTTTTTGTCGCCCTTCTTCTTGCTCATTCGCTCCGCCCGTTTTGCCCTAAAGAAGTAGCCGTTATATCTGTGGCGCGCTATCCATATCGAAACCGGGAAACCACCGCCAGATGTCGCACCCTTCGCCACGCTATCATGACAATGATACGACACTTGCGTCCACAGAAAGGCGAGACTGGATCGCCGTCCTGCCGCTCGGCGCCCACGAGCAGCACGGACCGCACCTGCCGTTCGAGACCGACACGCTGATCGCCGAGGGCCTCGTCGCCCGCCTGATCCCTGCCCTGCCCGCCCACCTGCCGGTAACGTTCCTGCCCACGGAGCCGGTCGGTTATTCGATAGAGCATATGGATGTCGCCGGTACGAAGACGCTTGGCTTCGACGAAGCCGTTTACCGCTGGCTCGGCGTTGCCGGCGATCTGCACGCCAAAGGCATCCGTAAGCTGGTGCTGCTCAACGCCCATGGCGGCAATTCGCCGCTCATGACCATTGTCGCGACCGAGGCGCGGGTGCGGTTCGGCATGCTGGTCGTCACCACGAGCTGGACCCGCTTCGGCCAGCCCGCCGGCTGGATCACCCCGGAAGACAAGGCCGTCGACATCCACGGCGGAGACATCGAGACTTCAGTCATGCTGGCGCTCCATCCGCACCGGGTCGATATGGCGAGGGCCGAAAACTTCCCGTCCCGCCAATCGGATTTTTCCGGCGATTTCAAACATCTGCGCGCCTACGGCCCGCACGCCTTCGGCTGGAAGATGTCCGACCTCAACCCCAAGGGCGTAGCCGGCAACGCGGCCGTGGCAACGGCGGGACGGGGGGAACTGCTGGTCGCGCATGCTGTGAAGGGGATTATCGAGCTGCTGGAGGATGTGGCGCGGTTTGATGTGGGAACATTAAAGGATAGTTGAATCGACGGCATGACGAGCGTATAGTTGGACTATCTAATTGGTCCAACGGAGCACATCGTGGAAATTTCAGTGAGTGAAGCCAAAGCAAGTCTGACTGAACTCCTTCATCGCGCGGAGGCTGGAGAAGATGTTGTTCTCACGCGAAGAGGTCATAAGATTGCAAGGCTTGTACCCATTGAGCCGGAACTGACGCGTGATCAACGCAGAGCGCTGATCGAAGAGATCAGAGCAATGGCGCCTGCACCCGATGGCAACGACGTACCCGCGGAGCGAAGCCAGGATTTTCTCTATGGTGACGATGGCCTGCCGGCATGATTGTGGTCGACACGTCAGCGTTGATCGCCATCGTCAAGAATGAAATTGGTGCCTTTGACTGCCAAGAGGTGCTCACGAGGGAATCGAAGGTCCTCCTCAACGCCGCCACTCTCACCGAAGCACTGATCGTGGCTCGTGGAAAGAAATGCCTGGCTGGTCTTACCAACCTGATTGACCGGCTTCCCATTACCATCATCGAACTGGATGTTGTAAGAGCAGAACGGGCTGCGGCCGCTTACGCTCTGTTCGGCAAAGGCTTTCACAAGGCTTCGCTCAATTTCGGCGATTGCTTCGCTTATGCGACGGCCAAGGAATTCAATTGTCCGCTTCTCTATGTCGGACAGGACTTCGCCAGAACGGACGTGGTTTCCGCAATCGCGACGCCGTCAGCGTGAGCAACAAGATCACCCGGCATCGGTCGCAATTCCGATGTGATCTTATAACATACAAACCCTTTGAACTCGTCCCGGCTTGCCCTTATATGAGACGAACAAAGCTTCCGCGCCGATCGGGCGCTCTCAAGTCCTCGAGGTTTTCATGACCGAAACAGCCACCGTCAAGCCCGTTCCCGTCACCGTGCTCACCGGTTATCTCGGCGCCGGCAAGACGACGCTCCTCAACCGCATCCTCTCCGAAAGCCACGGCAAGAAATACGCGGTCATCGTCAACGAGTTCGGCGAGATCGGCATCGACAACGACCTGATCGTCGAGTCGGACGAAGAGATCTACGAAATGAACAACGGCTGCGTCTGCTGCACCGTGCGGGGCGACCTGATCCGCGTCGTCGAGGGCCTGATGCGGCGCCCGGGCCGCTTCGACGGCATCATCGTCGAAACCACCGGCCTTGCCGATCCGGTGCCGGTCGCCCAGACCTTCTTCATGGATGACGACGTGCGCGCCAAGACCGAGCTCGATGCGGTCGTCGCACTCGTCGATGCAAAACACCTGCCGCTGCGCCTGAAGGACAGTCGCGAAGCCGAAGACCAGATCGCCTTTGCCGATGTCGTCGTCATCAACAAGACCGATCTCGTTTCCTCGGAAGAACTGGCGATCATCGAAGACGTCGTGCGCGCCATCAACCCGACCGCGCGCGTCTACAAGACCACCCGTTCCGGCGTCGATCTCGCCCGCGTGCTCGACCAGGGCGCCTTCAATCTGGAGCGCGCGCTCGAAAACGATCCGCATTTCCTCGACCACAGCCATGACGACCATGTCTGTGGCCCGGACTGCGACCATGACCATAGGCATGACCACCATCATCATGATCACGACCATCATGCACATGACCATGATCACGATCATCACGGCCATGATCACCACCACCATCACCACGGCGAAATGTCGCCGATCCATGACGTGACGGTGAAGTCGATCTCGCTGCGCGGCGGCGAGATGAACCCGGAACGGTTCTTCCCCTGGATCCAGAAGATCACCCAGACGGACGGCCCGAGCATCCTGCGCCTCAAGGGCATCATCGCCTTCAAGGGCGACGAGGAACGTTATGTCGTGCAGGGCGTCCACATGATCGTCGAGGGCGATCACCAGCGGCCGTGGAAAGACGGCGAAAAGCGCGAATCGCGCCTCGTCTTCATCGGCCGTGATCTCGATGTCGACAAGATCGAGAAGAGCTTCAGGGCATGTGAGGTAGCGGCATGACGCCGAAAAGTGTGAAGCGGTTTTCGGACCACGTCATGCCCTGGAGAAATGCTGCCTGATGCCGACAGTCGCACCGCTTGATCTCGAAGGCCATGTCGTCGCCGCGCATTTCCTCGGCGACGTCCCATTCTTCGCCACCGCCGCCGGCACCATCCACCGCCTGGATGGCGGCGAGAAAGTCACCGAGGCCCATCAGGGTCTTCTGACCTGCATCCGCGATCCCTTCAGCGCCACGCTGCTGACCGGTGGCGAGGACGGCAAGGTGATGCGCATCGGCAGCAATGGCGAGGCAACCCTGATCGCCGAAGCGCCGCGCAAGTGGATCAGCGTCGTCGCCGGCGGCCCGCAGAATGCGGTCGCCTATGCGCATGGCAAATCGAGCTTCGTGAAGCAGAGCGACGGCACGCTGAAGGAATTTCCCGAGGAGCGCAGCGTCGAAGGCCTCGCCTTCGCCGGCAAGGGTCTCAGGATCGCGGCTGCCCGTTACAACGGCGTCTCGCTGCACTGGGTCGGTACCAATGCGCCGCCGGTCGATCTCGAATGGAAGGGCGCCCACAACGCCGTCACCTTCTCGCCGGATGGTCGCTTCCTGGTGACGACCATGCAGGAAAACGCACTCCACGGCTGGAAGCTCGACGGCAAGCCGGGCGAAAACCGCCATATGCGGATGACCGGTTATCCCGCCAAGGTGAAGTCGCTCTCCTGGTCGCCGAAGGGCAAATGGCTTGCCTCGTCGGGCGCGCCGGCGGCAATCGTCTGGCCATTTTCGGCAAAGGACGGCCCGATGGGCAAGGCGCCGCAGGAACTTGGCACCCGCGCCAATATCATGGTCACGTCGGTGGCATTCCATCCGGCCGAGGAAGTGCTCGCCATCGGTTTCATCGACGGCATGATCCTGGGCGTGAGGCTTGCCGACGCAAAGGAAGCGCTTCTACGCCGGCCCGGCAAGGGCGGCATTACCGGATTGAGCTGGAGCGCCAGCGGCAAGCTCGTCGCCTTCTCCTCCGATGCCGGTGATTGCGGCGTCATCGATATCGCAGCCTGAAAGCTTGCAGCACGAATAACCGCGGCGGAAAAATCTCCGCCGCGGCCTGGTCCATGCGGGGATGAGCAGGCAGCGTGTATGAAGTGGTATGGGTGTCAGGCTTTGCTGCCTGCCCGATCGCTCCGGTGTTTTCCGAAAGGCGGGTAACGGATGGTCTGGATCCGAAACCTTGAACCTTGCGGCGGTCGGCGCCCTGACGGCGCCTTCCTCACCTTTACGACCATCACCGGACACCGGATGCTCTCCGTGGAATGCGACCCGGTTCGCGACCCGGCTCCCTGCCCTGTGACGCGCCCAGTATGGCCGCACCGGCACAGGCGGGGATGACGCAGGGATATTTCGACGCGAATTTGCTTCAAACGAAAAGGGAATTTCTGCTCGCCGCTGCGAAATCGTCCCCTCGTTCACGCCGCCTGGCGGTCTTCCTCGAACGTATCGATGCCGTCGCGGCCGTTGCGCTTGCGGGCATAGAGCGCCTGGTCGGCCCGCTGCAGCAGGCTTTCGAGATCGCCGGGACCGCATATCTCGGCCGCCACGCCGATGCTGAGTGTCGGTTGCACGACAAGGCCCTCCATTTCGGCGAGGGAAGCGGCAAAGGCGGCGCGTATATTCTGGGCGGTCTCGACGGCTTTTTCGACCGGGCATCCTTTGAGCACGATCACGAACTCGTCGCCGCCCTGCCGCGCGAAGAGGTCGTGGCTGCGCAGGTGCGGGGATGCCGAGGAGGCGAACCGCCGCAAGACCTCGTCGCCAACCCCATGACCATGCGTATCGTTGAGCTGCTTGAAACGGTCGACATCGATGAGCATCAGGGCGACGGGCCCCGGCTCGAGACCAGCATAGGAGCGCATCAGCCCGCCGCGGTTGAGCACGCCGGTCAGGGCGTCGCGATCCGCCAGGTAGCTGAGCTTGTTTCCCGCCCGTTCGGCCGCCATCAGATTGATGACGATGCTTCGCAATGCCAGGAAGGGCGCCGCCCAGAGCCCAAGCCAGGCATCGGCGCCGTTGCCAGGGGCAAACAGGCCGCCTTCGCCGATCCAGCCCGTCACCGCCAGAACGGCGCGCGCTGCAAAGATGGCGGCAGTCGGCAGGTAGATCGCAGCGACCAGCCATGCCGACCGCAGCCTCTCCTGCCGTGCAAGGCGAATACCCTCCAGCATCACCAAGAGGTCGCCGAGAGCGCAGACGAGCGAGAAGATGGCGATGCGCGGCGCGGTACTGGCATCGTCACGCCACAAGAGGATCAGCGGCGCCGAAAGAACGGCAAGGATCAGCCAACTCAGGCCCCAACGGGCCGGACGGCCGCCGAAAAGCCGGACGGAGACGATCAGCAGCAGATAACCGACCAGGATCAGGTTGTTGCCGATCAGGATCGAGACGACGTCCGGCAACACGTTTCGCAGACCGACGCTGAACAAGCCGGCTCCGATGACGATGCCGCTGGCGCTCCACCAGAACAGCCAGCGTTCGAACCGGCCGCTGGAATAGGCGATCATCTGGACGATGCCCAGGACCGAGCAGGTTATAGCCGAGACGATATAAATCGTCCGCAGATCCAGCATGAAACACCCCCAATGGCGACGCGGGGCATAATAGCGTTGGGCGGTTACGATTCGGTTTGTCCGGTCGTTCAAGTTTATACGAACTGGCTTCAAACGATGCGGACGGCGCCGATGATTTCGGCGAGCAGGTTGTGCAGGTCGTCGCGATAACCGCTGCGGGCTGAGGGGCCGCTTTCGTCTGACGTCATCACCACGGTGAGGCCGAGCGACGGCACGATATAGAGCATCTGCCCGCCATAACCCCAGCCGAACCTGACCTCCTCGCCGCCGATATTGCGCAGGAACCAGCCGTATCCGTAACCGTCGCCGGAAAAGCGCGAATTGGTGCGCGGCGTCCAGGACTGGTCGATCCAGTCCTTCGAGACGACCTGGCGGCCGTCCTTCGTCTTGCCGCCGCGGCGGTAGAGTTCTCCGAAGGCCAGTAGCGAGCGGGCGGCCATTGCCATCTGGTTGCCACCGAAATAGATGCCTTGCCGGTCTCGTTCCCAGGACCCGATCCGGAAACCGTCGACCGGCTCCAGCCATTCGCGCGCCAGCGCCAGCGTCGATTTCTTGGCGACTTTGGTGAGGATCGCCGAGAGCAGATGCGTCGAGGCGGTGGAATAGAGCATCGAACCGCCGGGATCGTCGTCGAACGGCTGTGCGAGCGCGAACTGCACCCAGTTGCGGCTCGCAACCCAGCGGCCGTAGTTCGGCCCCGACAGCCGCCCGAGCCCGGCCTGCATCGAAAGCAGGTTACCGATGGTGATCGCGTGGATGCGCGGATCCGGATCTGCCGGCAGGTCAGCCTTCAGGATCGGCGCGATCTTCTGGTCCGGACCTTCGAGCAGCCGGCGGTCGATGGCGATGCCTGTCAAAGCCGAGATGATCGACTTCGAGGCCGACTTGATATTGGTGGAGGCGTCCAGCGAATGACCGTTGAACGCCTGCTCGGCAAGCATCTCGCCACCACGGGCGACCAGAACGACCTTCAAGGGCTCCAGTTCCGCCGCACCGCCGAGCGCGGTATCGAGCGTCAAGGGCGGCTGCGGCACAGGTGCCTGGGGCGCGCCCTGGGCAAGGCTGCGGGCCGCAGTCAGAGCGAATGGCAGGGACAGGAGGGTTGCGCGGCGTGTGATCATGCAGCGAAGCTAGGACGGCCAGGCGGCCAAGACTATGGCGGAAAGGGTGGATTCACGCAGAGATGATGGAGTGTGAAGCTCCTTCCTCCGCGCATGGACAACCGAATACGCGGCTTGCCCCTCACCCCGCCTCCGCTTCGCTCGGCGCACCCTCTCCCCGCAAGCGGGGCGAGGGAAACCGCGACGTCGCGGCACATATCCTTCTCCCCGTCCTGACGGGGAGAAGGTGCCGGCAGGCGGATGAGGGGCAAAGCGACAGCCGCGACACCCCATTCCCGAAAAGCCATTCTCATCCGCGGTGGAGCGAAAACAGAAAGCAGTGTATTGGACCATCCCGACCGTCTTGATCGTTGCGTGCCCGATTCTCCCTCACTGGACCGGACCCGCAGCGCCGGGACAGCCGTTTATACGATCGGATACGACATGGCCAAGGCACCCAAGACCGAACATTCCGAACTCGCCGGCGAATTCACCGACGACGGCATTACCGTGCTGGTCGATATCTACCGCCCTGCCGGCACCCAGGGCGACTGGACGCTCGAAGTCATCACCGAAGAGGATGACGTCACCACCTGGGAAGAGCCGTTTCCGACCGACCGTGAGGCCTTCGACGAGTTCCTGGCGACTGTCGAGCGCGACGGCATCCGCTCCTTCTTCGGCGAACCCGAACCCAATCCCGCGGTACATTGATGAAGAATGTCGAAGACCTCACCACATCCGCCAAGACCATGCACGACCGTTATGCCTCGGGCCGCATGGACCGCGAAATCGTCCGCCAGTGGGTGTTGGGGCTGAGCATGTATCCGGAACCCTATGGCCGGCACATCCAGGAGGCGGCCGCATGGTTCAAGCCTTCCCGTGACGACCTGGATCCCGTGGAACTGAAGATCGCCGACCTTGCCAAGCTGCACGCGATCTATCGGCCGTAAGACATCTCAAAGTCCCGCTTCGGCAAACACCTTGACGATCCAGTCGAGGAAGACGCGCACCCGCGGCGAGAGCTGGCGGTTCTGCGGATAGAGCGCCGAAAGCGGTGTCGGTGACGGCGGGAAATCGGCAAGCACCTCGACGAGCACGCCCTCGTCGATATCCCGCTGCAGGCGATAGCGTGGCGCCTGCATCAGCCCGAAACCGCGGCGGGCGAGATCGACCATCGTATCGGAATTGTTGACAGTCAGCCGGCTTGGAAGGGTGACGTAGCGCACCTCGTCGCCGACCATGAATTCGAGCGGCATGATCTGGCTGGTGCGCGACGACAGGAAGCCTATGGCCAAATGTCCCTCCAGCGCATCCGGTGACTTCGGAAGCCCGTGTTTCTCGACATAGGCGCGGCTGGCGCAGGTGATTTCGGTGATGGTTCCGAGCCTGCGCATGATCAGCCCGCTGTCGTCGATCTCGCCTGCCCGGATGACGCAGTCCACGCCTTCGCGAACGAGATCCACCAGCCGGTCGCCCTGGCCGATCTGCAGATCCAGCAGCGGATAGCGGTCAAGAAACTCGTGAAGGCGCGGCAAGAGGAAGGTGCGGGTCAGGAACCCGTGCGCATCGACCCGCAGCAGGCCGCGCGGCTGCGCGTCCCGAAAGATGTTCTCCGCCTCGTCCACCTCCGCGAGGATCGCGAGGCAACGCTCGTAGAAGGCCCGGCCGTCGAGCGTCGGGGTGACGTAGCGCGTCGTCCGCTCCAGAAGTCGCGTGCCGATCCCCTCCTCGAGCTGTTTGACCGCTTCGGTGACTGTCGAACGGGCAAGGCCTAGATCCGCGGCCGCAGCGGAAAAACTGCGCCGTTCGACGATCCGGACAAAGAGCTGCATGCGGTCGAGGCGATCCATGGCCTTGTTCACCACAGGCGAATTCTGATGTCAATTCGCCGCCAATTGTTCTTAAGCCGTGTCAGCAATATCTCCTGCCCACCAACCAAGGAGAGATTTCATGACCACCAACGGACAACGCGTCGCGATCGTCACAGGCGCTTCAAAAGGTATCGGCAGAGCCATTGCGCTCCGCCTCGCTGAAGACGGCATCGCCGTCGTCGTCAACTATGCGACCAGCCGGCAGGCCGCCGACGAGGTCGTTGCACAGATCGAAGCGGGCGGCGGCAAGGCGGTCGCGGTGCAGGCGGATGTCGGCAGCCCGACCGCTGCCGCAACCCTGTTCGACGCCGCCGAACAAAGCTTCGGCGGTGCCGACATCCTCGTCAACAATGCCGGTGTGATGCGGCTTGCTCCGCTCGCCGAGATGGACGACGAGACTTTCGAATTTCAGCTTGCCACAAACCTGACCGGCACGTTCCGCGGCATCCGAGAGGCAGGCAAGCGGCTGCGCGACGGCGGCCGCATCATCAACTTCTCGTCGAGCGTCGTCGGCGCCTACGGTCCGGCCTATGGCGGTTATGCAGCCACCAAGGCGGCCGTCGAAGCGATGACCCACGTTGCCTCCAAGGAACTCGGCCGGCGCGGGATCACCGTCAACGCAGTCGCGCCGGGCCCTGTCGAAACCGAGATGTTCATGACCGGCAAGTCCGACGAACTGGTCCGGAACATCGTCAAGACAATCCCGCTCAGCCGCCTCGGTCAGCCGCAGGAGATCGCCACCGTCGTCTCCTTCCTCGCAGGCCCGGACGGTGGCTGGGTCAACGGCCAGGTTCTGCGCGCCAATGGCGGCATGATCTGAAACACCAAAACCAAAGGATAGAACGATGCCATTCGTGAACATCAAGACGCCCGAAGCCGCGCTCAGCAAGGCCCAGAAGCAAGAGATCGTCCACCGCACCACCGAGATGCTGGTCGAATACCTGAGCGAGGCCGCACGGCCTCACACCATGGTGCTGATCGAAGAGGTCAAGGACGGCGGATACGGCCGTGCCGACGAGATCTACATCACCCCGGATGCCTATCGGGCCAAGGACAGCGACTGAGAAACGCAATTCACCGCGAAACTAAAAAACAAAGGCCGGCGCCACCTGTCTGGCGCCGGCCCCGTCCCCCACCGGTCTTTTTGTTTTTTTAGAAGCGGTAGGTGACGCCTGCCCCGATCAGCCAGGGATTGATTTTCGCCTTGCCGCTCAGCGGCCCGAGCACGTCGTGGTCGGCTTTCCATTTTGTTTCGAGGAAGATCTTCTTGACGTCGAAGTTCACGCCCCAGTGCTGGTCGATCATGTAGTCGAAGCCGACCTGCAGGGCTGCGCCGACATTGTTCTCGGCATCCAGATTGTGGAAGCCCGGCTTTTCGGACTGGTTGTAGAAGAGCGAATAATTGACGCCGGCACCGACATAGGGCTTAAAGGCGCCGAAATCGGTGAAGTGGTATTGCAGTGTCAGCGTCGGCGGCAGCAGCCAGGCGCGGCCGACCGGCACGCCGACGGCACCGTCTTCCTTGATATTCGCGTAGGTCGTGCCAAGGACCAGTTCGGCGGCGATATTGTCGGTGAAGAAGTAGCTGATATCGAGTTCGGGGATGACCGAATCGGAAAAGGACAGGTCGGAGCCCGCAACGCCGTTGATCGAACCGCGGTTCTCAGTGATGACGCCCAAGCCGCGCACGCGGATCTGCCAGGGGCTCTGGCCGGTAGCGGCCTCCTGCGCCACCGGGGCGATGGGAACAGGCGTCAGATCCGCCGCCGCTGCCCCGAATGCGAAAAAAGCCGCACCCGCGCCCGCGATCCATCTCAGATGCCGTGCCCCGCTCGTGTTCATGTAAGCTCTCCTTGATTGTATATCGATCTTGCGAGGAGAGGCTTAGGAGCGGGCAGCGAGAGTCGGATTGATCAGGATCAACCGCGGCCGGCGGATGCACGGCGGCGGCCTGAAAGGGAGAATTTGTCGCATGAAAAACCCCGCCTCCCCTTGGGGCGCTCCAACGGGAGTGCTCCACCGGGGAGACGGGGTCTGGGCAGATCGTCGGGGCGCAAGGCCTTGAGTGCTGAATGCCTTGGTCGAAAACTCGGCCTTTGTCAGGCCAGCTTGCGCCCGTTGGCGACGATCATGCCAGCGGCACCTTCCAGCCAGCCGGCCTTGAGTTCGAGCGCCAGGAAACGCGAACGCTCGAAGGGGCCGGGCATGACGAGATGCCGGGTCTTGTCGGCGAAGAAGCCGAACCGTTCATAATAGGCAGCATCGCCAACCAGCAGGATCGCGCCGTGGCCGCGCTTGTGAGCCTCGGTGATCGCCGCGCGCATCAGCGCAGCGCCGATGCCCTTGCCTTCGTGAGCGCAATCGACCGCAAGCGGGCCGAGCAGCAGCGCATCGATCGCCTGGCCTTCGGACGAAATGCCGGCTTCGATGTTCCAAAGCCGCACGGTGCCGATCACGTGGCCGGCGCCGTCACGGGCGACGATCGCGAGACCTTCGGCCGGCACGCGGTTGCGGCGGATCTTTTCCGACGATTTTTTGCGGCGATCCGGGCCCATGGCGCGGTCGAGCAGGGTTTCGCGGGCGACCACGTCGGCCGGAGTTTCGGCATCGATGGCGAAAGTGGAGTTGGGCGCAAAGAATGCGCGCACAGAATCAAGAACAGCGGCCATCGTGGCCTCCCGTACCCAATACCGTTATCAGCGGCGATGAAGAGGAATTGTGAATTTGCCGCCCCGGTTGGTTACGGGGCCGGCGGTATTGGATGACGCCAGTCAGGCAGGCAAAGCCGCCTTAGATGACGTACGCCTTCAGGGGGTCGAAGCCGTTGAAGGCGACGGCCGAGTAGGTCGTCGTATAGGCGCCGGTGCCTTCGATCAGAACCTCGTCGCCAATGGTGAGCGTCACCGGCAGCGGATACATGTTCTTCTCGTACATCACGTCGGCGCTGTCGCAGGTCGGGCCGGCGAGAACGCAGGGTTCCATCTCGTCGCCGTCCCGCTCGGTGCGGATCGGGTAGCGGATGGCCTCGTCCATGGTTTCGGCGAGACCGCCGAACTTGCCGATGTCGAGGAAGACCCATCGGTGATTGTCATTGTCCGACTTCTTCGACACGAGGACGACTTCAGCCTTGATGACGCCCGCATTGCCGACCATGCCGCGACCCGGCTCGATGATCGTCTTCGGCAGGTTGTTGCCGAAATACTTGCGCAGCGAAGCGAAGATCGCCTTGCCGTACGCTTCGGCAGACGGCACGTCGCGCAGGTACTTGGTCGGAAAACCACCGCCCATGTTGACCATCTGCAGAACGATGCCCTGCTTTGCGAGCGAACCGAAGACGCGCTTGGCATCGGCAAGAGCCGCATCCCAGGCATCGACCTTGGTCATCTGCGAGCCGACATGGAAGGACACGCCGTAGGATTCGAGACCCATCTGGTGCGCGTAGACGAGCACGTCGACGGCCATCTGCGGCACGCAGCCGAACTTGCGGGAAAGCGGCCATTCGGCGCCTTCGCCATCGGTCAGCACGCGGCAGAACACCTTCGCACCGGGGGCGGCACGGGAGATCTTCTCGACTTCCTCATGGCTGTCGACGGCATAAAGGCCGACGCCGAGCGCGAAGGCGCGTGCGATGTCGCGCTCCTTCTTGATCGTGTTGCCAAAGGAAATGCGGTCGGCGGAAGCGCCGGCATCGAGTGCCATCTGGATTTCGGCGACCGAGGCGCAGTCGAAGTTGGAGCCCATCGAAGCGAGCAGCTTCAGGATTGCCGGTTCCGGGTTGGCCTTGACCGCGTAATAGATCGCGCTGTCCGGCAGTGCATGACGGAAGGCGGTGAAATTGTCGCGCACGACGTCGAGATCGACAACAAGAAACGGTCCTTCGGGACGCTGGGTCTTGATGAAGTCAAGGATGCGAGCAGTGGTCATCGATCAGTCCCTTCAAAATCTCAAAGCTCCGGCTGTGAACCGGAGGACAAAGGACGGATGAGAATGCGTTCAGCCCGGTTGGTGGAGACACCGGTACCGTGAACACGCTCAAACGCGCGATAAGTGGATCAACGCTCTGCCACGAACAATGATCCGGCTTTGTCTGCCATGGATTGGAGGGAGGTCCCTACCGCACTTCCGGCAATGATGGTGTGCCTCTTCAGTAACCCCCGCTGATGGAAAGCAGGGAGAGAACAAAAAGGCCCGCACCGTCGTTGCTTCAGATGTCCTCGCATTTCCCGGATGGCCGGAATAGCGACTGGAGGGGTTAGTTCCAGGTACCTTACCGATGACCTCACCAAATAGAGGGTCGGCGGACACCCACGGGCACGTGCGACTTTGGGCTGACCGGGAGATAAGAATATTCGCGGTCATAATCAAGAGTTTTTTTGCCCCTCACCAAAATTTCGCATTGCACAATTCCGTGCTAAATCCCAACTAGGATCGACCAGACTAAAAGGGGCGACATTTGGACACTCTCACCCGCATGCGGGCCTTCATCGATGTGGTTGAAGCAGAAGGCTTTTCAGCCGCAGCCCGGCGGACCGGGCGGTCGAAGGCGCTGCTGTCGAAATATGTGCGCGAACTGGAAGACGATCTGGGCGCCCTGCTGCTCAATCGCACCACCCGCCAGTTCTCGATGACCGAGGCCGGGCACACCTATTACCGGACCGCCGCCGACATTCTCAAGGAAATCGACAATCTCGCCGACCTCGTGCGCGAGAACAACGCCGATCTCAAGGGACGCCTGCGCGTTTCCGTGCCGCGGACCTTCGTCGATGCGGAGGTTGGCCAGTCGCTGATCGATTTCGCCAAGAGCCACACCGAAGTGTCGCTGGAAATCGTCGCCGAGGACCGTTTCGTCGATCTGATCGAGGAAAATTTCGATCTCGCGATCCGAATCACCAAGCTGGAAGACTCCGGGCTGATCGCCCGCAAGCTGTCCGATTTCCGCGTCTACACCGTTGCGACCGCCGATTTCGTCGCGAAATACGGCCCGCTCGAACACCCGCAGGATCTGAACCGCGTCCCCTTCATCATCGACACCAATTCCCGCTGGCACAACAATGTCCGCTTCACCGACAAGGACGGCTCGACCATATCGGTCGCCGTCAGCGGCCCGGTCGAGATCAACAGCCCGCAGGCGACGCTACGCGCTGCCCGTGCGGGCCTCGGCGTCGCGATCATCCCCGATTTCATCGCCAATGCCTCGATCCAGTCGGGCGAACTGGTGACGCTGTTCGACGATTATATCGCCAAGGACCGCGGCATCTATGCGGTCTATCCGCATCGCCGCTACCTGCCGGCCAAGGTCAGGAGCTTCGTCGACTTCCTCTCCACCTGGTTCCGCCGCCAACATTGACCGATCCGGCTGCCCGGCGCCTCGCCGGTCCCTACGGCGAATGAGGTAACGCCTCCTCGGCTGGACGACCTATTGGCCGGCTTGCTTGAGCTTGGCTTCGATCCGCATAGTGCGGCTCAGCGTGCGAAAGTCCCGGCATCGCGGAGGATCGAGGTCCATGCAGAAAAGCCTGGCGATGTTCGTGTCGGCGCCGGTGATCGAGGCCGAAAACGGCAAGCTGGTGCTCGACAAGAAGTTCGTTTCCGGCATGGCCCTGCATGTGCAGCACTGGTCCGGGCCGGTCACCTGCTTCATCCGGCGCGGCGCGACCGACATACCTTTCGGCGGTCGCTACGATATCGGCGACCTCGATTTCCGGGTGCGTATCCTTGAGCCGGAGGAACGGGTCTCGGCAGACCATCTGGCCGACTTCGACCTCGCGCTGTTATCGGGAGATTCCTATCTGGACCTGCTGCCGCCGGCGGTAATCCGGCAAGCGAAGAGCGCGGTGGTCTATTCGATCGAATACACCCATCAGACCCGGCTGCAGATCATCTCGCTCGACGACACCCGCAGCCTGCCGCGGAAAATCTACGGCATGGCTTGGACGGTGATGCAGGAATACAAGCGCAAGCGCGCCTTCCGCGCCGCCCGCGGCATCCAGGCGAACGGTTATCCCGCCCACGCGGCCTATCACGACATGGGCGGCAGCCAGCTCCTCTACCTCGACAACCGCATGAAACCGGCAATGTTCGCGACGCCGCAGGAGATGAGCGCGCGAAAACGGCATCTCCAGAACGGCGAGCCGTTGCGGCTCATTCATTCGGGACGGCTCGAACCGATGAAGGGCGTGCAGGACCTCGTTCCGATCGCCAGGCTGCTTGACGAGAGGGGCGTCGATTTCACCCTGACGATCTACGGCGAGGGAAGCCTTTCCGCCGCGATCAACGCCGACATCCACAAGCATTGGCTTCAGGACTGTGTCTTCCTCAAGGATCCGGTCGATTTCGAGCAGGAACTCGTACCGCTGACGCGAACGGGCGCGGATATCTTCCTCAGCTGCCACAGACAGTCCGATCCCTCCTGCACCTATATCGAGACGATGGGCTGCGGCGTTCCGATCGCCGGTTACGACAACGAAATGTGGTCGGCGCTGATGATCGAATCGAAAGCCGGCTGGATCGCCCCGCTCGGCGACATCAGGGCGATGGCCGATCGATTGGCCGCCCTCGACAAGGACCGCGCATCCATTCTGGAGCGCGCCGAAAACGCGCTTCAGTTCGCCCAAGGCTGGGATTTCGAGAGCCAGTTCCGCAAACGCATGGAGCATCTGGAAAATCTGACCAGGCACTAGGCCGTAAACTCATAAACTCGGAGCCACAGGCGGATCGAGGCAAGTTGGACCATCGCGAGAAAGTTCTCGGCTATCTTGTCGTATCGGGTGGCAACCCTGCGGAAGTGCTTCAGCTTAGAGAAGAAGCGTTCTATGACGTTTCGCTCACGGTACAGCCATGTGCTGAAATATGGTTTGGTCGAGCAGATCGTCGGCAGCTTGTCCGTCATGGCTTTGCCCAGCGGTCAGGCTCAGCCGGATCGGAAGGCCTTGCCCGTCGACGGCCGCATGAGTTTTGGTCGTGAGTCCGCCTCGGGAGCAACCGAGTCAACGATCTCGATCCTGAAAGCATAAAAGCACCCAAGCAGAAAACGACCTCGCATTGGAGGCAGCCCAATGCTATTGTTAGTGCAATAGAAAACGGGGCAAGACAATCATGGATTTGGTGATTCCCGGCGCAACGAATCTCAGCCTGTTCGTCAGCGCCACACTGGTGCTGCTTCTCGTGCCGGGACCGGCAGTTCTTTACATCTTCGCGCGCTCGGTCGAGCAGGGTCGCTCTGCCGGGCTCGTTTCGATCCTTGGCATCCATACGGCCACGCTTGTTCATGTCGCCGCCGCCGCCGTGGGGTTGTCGGCGCTCCTGGCGTCATCCGCGCTAGCCTTCAGCGTAGTGAAGTATGCCGGCGCGGCCTATCTTATCTGGCTTGGCCTCAAGAAGCTTTTCGGCCCCTCGGACATTCCCAACGTCGAAGGTGGTTTACCGACGCGAAGCCGCATGCGCCTCTTTCGTGAGGGCTTTATCGTTAACCTCCTCAATCCGAAGACAGCGCTGTTCTTTCTGGCTTTCTTGCCTCAGTTCGTTGAGGTCAACCGTGGCCATGTGGCAATGCAGATCGCTTTTCTCGGGATTGTTTACACAGCGATTGGCATTCTGACGGACAGCTCCTACGCACTTGCCGCCGCCACGGCTGGCAAATGGCTGAAGCGCAGTCCCGTGTATCTGAAGGCTGAACGCTGGGTCAGTGGTTTCGTGTATATCGGCCTTGGCTTGACGGCCGCTTTTGCTGGCAATCATAAGAAATAGACCACCCGTCTTCCCTTGGAAGTCATCCTAAACAGCCAGCCAGTCGGTAACGATCTGGAATCGACGGCACGTCATCAGATAGCCGTTCGCGTTTATGGATTCACGGCCTAAAGCATGTCGCGCAAAAGTGTGCAGCGGTTTTGCGATAACGACATGCGTAAAACAAAGACTTGAAGGGTGTCGAGCGAACCCGAAGGATCGCGGCACGCTTCAGGTCCCCGACTCATAAAGCGCATCCGGATTTTGGCTGAAGCGAGTTTGACGAAAGCAAGGAGAGTGCGTGACCCTAGACTTGGGCCCCGTTCGAGTCGAAATTCCGTCTCATTTGCGCTGCACTGCAAGGGGCGGACGAACCGGGAGCCATAGGGCGAATGCGATATCGAGTCTTGACCATTGCCACGTTGGCGGCTGCCTGCATTCCGCTCCCCGCACTCGCCCATCCGCATATCTTTGCCGAGGCGCGGCTCGAAGTGGTGGCCGGGACCGATGGCAACGTCGCGGAGCTGCACAATGTCTGGCGGTTCGATGAGGTCTTCTCATCCAGCGTGCTGCTCGATTTCGACAAGAATACCGACCTGAAGCTCGACGCCAAGGAACTCGCGGCGCTCGGCGAGGTGATGCGCAAGTCGCTGGCCGACTATCACTATTTCACGACGATCACGGCCAACGGCGCCAATGTCGGGGTGCAGAAGCCGGACGTGATCCACGTCTCGCTCGACGGCAACCAGCTTCTGGTCCTGTTTGCGGTGAAGCCCGAAAAACCGGTGCCGCTCAAGGGCCGGTTGGCCTTCGGCATCTACGATCCTTCCATGTACACCTCGATCGACTTCCCGACCGACGGCGACCTGATCGTCAAGGGCGACGGCTTTGCCCATTGCCAGCACAAGGTGGTGCGCCCCGACCCCGACGAAGTGATCTCCCAGAATACCACGTCGCTGACCGATGCCTTCTTCAACGATCCGACCGGCACCGACATGTCGAAACTTTTCGCCACCCGACTGGAACTGACATGCTGAAGACCCGCGGCGCCCTTTCCCCTTCCGTCGTCATTCCTGCCCTTCTCGCTGTTGCGGCGGTCGGCATCCTGACGGTGGGGTCGGCGCATGCGCAATCGCCGCTCGGCGTCGGTTCGGCCGAGCCCTCGTTTTCGGTCGGCGGACCGCTCGGTCCGTTTTTCGCCTGGATCAATTTTTACCAGCAGTCCTTCTACCGGGCGCTGACCGGTTCGCTGAAGGCGATGCGCGGGGATCCCTGGGCGCTGTCCGGCCTGATCGGGCTGTCGTTCGCCTATGGCGTCTTCCACGCCGCAGGTCCTGGCCACGGCAAGGCGGTGATCTCCTCCTACATGATCGCCAACGAGATCGAACTCCGGCGCGGCGTCGTCATCTCCTTCATCTCGGCGCTGCTACAGGGCCTGGTGGCGGTGCTGCTGGTCGGCGCGGCCTATCTCCTGCTGCGCGGCTCGGGCATCACCATGACGGCGGCGACCCAGGCAATGGAGATTGCCAGCTTTGCCATGGTTGCGCTGTTCGGCGCCTGGCTGCTGGTGAAAAAGATCCGGGCGCTGCGGATGCGCGTCGTCAGCATGCCCGTCGCAGTCCCCGCCGGTAACGGGCGCGGCCCGACCGGGCTGAATTTCCAGGCGGTCGAGATCGACGATCACGATTATCAGGGAACCGGCGATTATTGTGAGACTTGCGGCGTCAGCCACATGCCCGATCCCGCCCTGCTGAAGTCGAAGGATTTCAGCCTGCACGAGGCCTGGTCGGCGATCATTGCCGTCGGCCTCAGACCCTGCTCGGGCGCGATCCTAGTGATGAGCTTTGCGCTTTTGAACAGCCTCTATCTCGGCGGTGTACTGTCGGTTCTCGCCATGTCGATCGGCACGGCGATCACCGTCACCATTCTCGCGACGCTTGCGGTCACCGCCAAGGATCTCGCGGTCCGCTTCGTCGGTCCCGGCTCGCGCTCGGGACGGCGGATCACCCACGCAATCGAGATCGGCGGCGCACTGTTCGTGCTGCTGGTCGGGTTGTCGCTGCTCGGCGCCGCTCTGCAGGCGTAACGCCGCTTGCCCCCTTCAGGCCGCGCGTTTACGCGCCATGACCGGCCTGCCCTTGCGCATCAATTGCCGGCAGGGCCGCTCGATTGCCACATGCAACAGCCATGACACGCCGATCACCACCATGCTCGTCACCACCGTCGCAACCACGTTGCGGAGCACGAAGCCCGCATTGCCGAGCCTCCCCTCCACCATGGCCCAGACGCCGAGCGCCCGGTAGTGGGTGAGATAGACGGCAAAGGAAATGTCGCCGAGGAAATGCATCGGCGGGGAGGCGAAAAAATCCGCGAACAGCCCGCGATCGGTGCTGAGGCAGAAGAGCAGCGAGATGATCAGCAGATAGATCGCAAAATCCCAATCCGGCTGAGTGAGCGCGACCAGGGCCAGAAGCCCGACACCGATCTGCACCGGCGTGCGCGCCGCGAACGCGGCAACGGCCGGATCGTTGTGCAGTCGCCAGACCAGTTGGCCGAGCGTGAAGCCTGCAAGGCAGCGGATCAGGGTGAAGGGTGCGGCGATGAGATCGAGCAGGCCCTTGGAAATCGTCGACCCGATATAATGGAGGGAGGCGGCGAGCGTCAGGATCAGGATCGCAAGGATCGCGCCGATGCCGAGCAGCAGCGCTGCCATGCGGCTCGACTTCAGACACAACAGGCCGATCACCGGGAACAGCAGGTAGACCAGCATTTCGGCGCTCACCGACCACGCCGGCGGATCGATGCTCGGCCAGTTGCCGAGCGACTGCAGCATCAGGACATTCGAGATGAACACGTCCGACCCGATATCGAGCTCGGAGGATTTGAGGAAGGCGAGCGCGATGAACGCCAGCGTCACGGCGAGATAGAGCGGGTAGACTCTGGCGATGCGATGCCACAGGAAGTCGCCGAACCGGAACGCGCCCGACAGGAACGACGGCCCGTAGACATGCGCCATGACGAAGCCGCTGAGGATGAAAAACAGATCGACCGACAGATAGCCGTGGTTGAGGAAGGTCGAGAACGCCCCGTCCGACGGAACCCTGTCGAGCTCGAAATGGTAGACCATCACGAACACGGCCGCCGCCCCGCGAATACCCGTCATCGACCTGATTTCGCCCACCGCCATCGCAGCACCCCCCAGGACCTGGAAACCAGGCTACCGAGGCAGCTTACAGGGTTGGGAACACTGCACAATCCGGCCATCAGGCTAGGCGGCTACGCCTTAGGACTGCGCCCGCTCGAAGGCGGAGATGGTCAGCGGCCGCGATTGCGCTGGTAGCGTGCCCTCAGCCAGAAGATCGCGAAGAAACCGAGCAACAGCATGGAGCCGATGACGACGGCGAGCACCGGAGAAAATTGCGCAATCCACATGACGATCGTCGGCAGGAAGTAGATCACCAGCCCGATGCCTGCGAGGATCACCGCCGCGGCAATCGCCTGCGACTTTGCCTCGGGCGTCATGCGCTGGCTCCCTTGGCATCGGCTCCCTTGGCAAGCTCGGCGCGGATATCTTCGAGCCGGCGCTTCTGGGCGCCATCAGCCCCGAAATTGTCGGGCGAAAGCCATGCTTCGAACGCTGCCTTCAGGAGCGGCCATTCCGCGTCGATCATCGAGAACCAGGCGGTGTCGCGATTGGCCCCCTTGGAGATGAGATGTTGGCGGAAGACGCCCTCGAAGGTGAAGCCGTAACGGCGCGCCGTCGTCTTGCTCGGTTCGTTGTCGTTATGGCATTTCCATTCGTAGCGACGGTAATCGAGCCCTTCGAAAACATGCTTCGCCATCAGGTAATGCACTTCGGTCGACAGCGGCGAACGCTTCATGGATGCCCCATGCGCGACCGAGCCGACCTCGATGACGCCGTTCTTCGGATCCGGTCGCATGTAGCTTGCCATGCCGACCACTTTCCCTGTCGCATTGTCGCGCGAAACGAGCGTCACGAAACTCGAGTGGACGCGGGCGTTTTCCAGCCAGTCGCCAAACGCGTTCACATCGGCAAAATCGTCGTTCGGGAAATATTTGAGAAGCGGATTGATGCCGTCTGCGCCGCCGAACCCGTCCCACAGTGCCTGAAGATGGGTGTCCCTGTCATAAGGTTCGAGCGTCACGAACCGCCCCTTGAGGGTGACCGGAGCGGGGGCGGCAACTTTGTAGTTTCTCAGATCGCGCATATCAGCCTCTTCTATCGTGCCAGTGGCTTAGGCCAGCGGCAGGGGAAAGGCAACCGGGACGGCAACGGCTGCCGCCGCACTTTGAGATGGACACAATCCTCGCTGTCTGCTTCCCTTCGAGGATCATCATGGGAGTTGTCCAATGGCGGTCTGCACCTCATGCAATCGGGAATTCGGGTTCGCGGATCTCAGGGGCGGCATCTGTCGCGACTGCCGCGCCAAGACAGAAGCCGAAAGCATGGCTTCGGCATACAAGAAGATCGAGAACGGCATCATTTCCCCGGAAGACCTGAATGATCCGGCCCTTGCGAAGATCATCATCACGACGGGGAGCGAAATTCCCGGCCGACGGATCGACAGCATCGTCGATGTCGTTGGCGCCGAGACGGCGCTGGGCCTCAGCATATTCAAGGACATCGCCAACAATTTTCGCGATTTCTTCGGTGGCCGCAGCAAGACGGTGCAATCCGCCGTTCGCGACGCCCGGACCGTCTGCATGATCGAGCTTCGCCGCGAAGCGATCCGCCTGAATGCCGACGCGATCATCGCGATCAAGATCGATTTCAGTGAATTATCGATGGCAGGGGGCGGCGGCATCCTGTTTGTTGCGGCGACCGGTACAGCCGTCAAGCTCGCCGACTGACGGCAGTCTGCCGGGCGGCCGCGCATTCCTGTTCCCTAACCCATCAGGCGGACCGAGACCGGAAAGATGCGCAGCCGTTTGACGACATACGGCTGGCTCGCCTTACGCTTTGACCTTCGCGGCGGAAACGGTGGCGTCGATATGCTCGATCAGCGCGTCGTCCAACCCGAGGCGGCCGGCGAGCAGATCGAGATAGCCGCGTTCGGCGCGGGTGTCCGGATCGATGGTCAGGCGCGAAGCGGCGTAGATCTCGACCTTCTGCTCTTCAGTCCGGGCGGCAGCGACGAGGTCGTCGATATCGACCGGATTGGCGAGTTCGTTCTCGATGAAGGCTTCCGCCTCGGCGCCGAGATCGACCGCATGCACCTTGTCCATGATGTTGGCGCGCTCGCCGGCGTCGATATGGCCGTCGGCCTTGGCGGCGGCGATCATCGCCCGCACGAGCGTCAGCGCGAAATCGTTGGTGAGATCGGAAGACTGCGGATGGAAGGGGGAATCGGCAGGCGGCGTCAGGAGCGGCTTGTCGGCCTGCGGTGCGGGCTGCGGCACGGCTTCGGGCGATTTGCCGGACTGATAGTTCTTGTAGGCGAGATAACCGAGGCCGGCGATCGCCGCGATGCCGCCGACCGCAGCGACATTACCGGCGATGTTGCGGCCGGTCTTGGTGCCGAGGACGGCCGCAAGAATCGCGCCGGTGGCGAGCGGGTTGTTCTTGGCAAGCTGGGTCGCCTGCCCTGCCCGGTCCCTCACACTTCCTCCCGACATGCCTGGAATCTGCGACCCCAGAAATTGATCGAGAAGCTTCTTCGCGTCGAACATCGCACATCTCCCTGTTGTGTTTCCGGGGAGACATAGGAATTCGACCGCCAAATTACAAAGGCCGGTTGCGAGCGGCCTGGTGTCGCGGCTACGCCTTCAGCGCCGCCGCTTCCGAAGCGAGCTTGGTGATGCCGGCCCAATCGCCAGCCGAGACCAGCTCTTTCGGCGCCACCCAGGAGCCGCCGACGCAGATGACGTTCGGCAGCGACAGGTAGTCGTTTGCATTCTTCAGCGAGATGCCGCCGGTCGGGCAGAACAGCGTGCCGGCGAGCGGCGAGGACAGCGCCTTCAGGTAAGCGGCGCCGCCGGCCTGTTCGGCGGGGAAAAATTTCAGCACCTCATAGCCGGCCTCGCGCAGCGTCATCACTTCGCTGGCTGTTGCAGCACCCGGCAGCAGCGGCACGGGAGAACCCTTGGCGGCGGACAGCACACCGGGGGTCACGCCGGGCGAGACGATGAAGGTCGAGCCCGCCTTGACGGCCGCCTCGTAATCGCGGGCATTGAGGATGGTGCCGGCGCCGACATTGGCGCCTTCGACTTCGTCGGCCACCGCCCTGACAGCATCGAGGGCTGCCGGCGTGCGCATGGTGATCTCGATCGCCTTCAGGCCGCCGGCAACGAGCGCGCGCGCCAAGCCGACCGCCGACTTGGCGTCATCAACGATCAGCACCGGCACCACCGGCTGCAGTTTCAGGATGGAAAGCAGCTTTTCGGTCTTGCCGGTCATGGGTCAGGTCTCCGCGAAAAACGATTGAAAACTTTAAGGCCGAGATACCCCTCAAGCCCGTCATTGTCGAGAAAAAACAGGCTCCATCGTCTAACAGGTTTGCGGGACGAAGAGTTTGCACTAGGGTTGTAGCGGTTGGTAAATGTTCCCGGGGTGGCGGGCAAAGTATGGCCAAGGAAATCGAACGGAAATTTCTGGTGAAGAGCGACGGCTGGCGCTCGGAGGTATCGTCATCCTCCGATTTCCTGCAGGCCTATGTCGCATCCGGCGACGACCGCTCGGTGCGGGTGCGGATCATGGACGGCAAGCGCGCCAAGCTGACCATCAAGATCGGCCGCGAACTGTTGGCCCGCGACGAATTCGAATACGAAATTCCACTGGGCGATGCCGAGGAGATGGCGAACGCCGCCGTCGGCATCGCACTCGAAAAGACCCGCCACGAGGTCCGGCACGGGGGTTATACCTGGGAAGTGGATGTCTACGACGGAGCCTACAAGGGTCTGGTCGTCGCCGAGGTCGAGATCGAGGACGAGGGCGCTCTGCCCGACATCCCGGACTGGATTGGCGAGGAGATCACCGGCGACCGGCGATATTCAAACATGGTGATGGCGACCGAAGATTTGAGCGGAGAATTGTGTCATGGCGTACCGTCTGCGGCCCGCTAAATCCTTCACCGACGAGTTCCGGTCGGTTGCGGAAAGCCAGCTTTCCCACGCGATCCGGCTGCTCGAAGACCAGCCGGACGGCCAACACGAAGCGGTCCACGACGCGCGAAAACGCTTCAAGCGGGTGCGTGCCCTCTACCGGTTGGTACAGCCGGACGCAAAAACGTTCCGCCGGCAGGAAAACACCCGCATCCGCGACATGGCGCAGACGCTGTCGGCGGTGCGCGACGCGACCGCGCTGGTCGAGACGGTCGACTATCTCGCCGGCCATGCCGGCTCCCCCGAAGAACTTTCCGCCCTCACCACCGCCTCCAAGGCGCTGACCGAACGGCGCGATCGGATCGCCTCGGAGGAACACGACCTGCGGGCCAAGATGGCAGCCGCAGTCGACACCTGCCGCGCGGCGATCGCAGCTCTCGACGACCTCGATCTCGACAATGATCCGCACAAGACGGCCAAGCGGCTCGCCAAGGCCTGGAAGGACCAGCGCGAGAAGGCACTCGGGGCGCTCGCCGGCTGCGAGGAACACGGCGATGCGGAGACCTATCACGGGCTGCGCAAATGCGGCCAGACCTACTGGATGCACTTGTCGCTGCTCGGGGCGATCTGGCCCTCCGCGATGCTCGCCAAGCAGCAGCAGGCGAAGGCCCTGGTCGATCTGCTCGGCCACGAACACGATCTTTCGGTGCTGACCGGGCTCGTCAACGAAAGCCCCGAACTGTTCGGCGACAGCGATACGCTGGCCCGGGTGCTCGGCGCCATCATCACCCGCCAGCAGGCGCTGCGGCACGAGGCGCTGGAAGCCGCCCACGAGGTGTTCGCCGACAGCGCCGAGACGGAAAGCGGGTTGATCGCGCTGCTATGGGAAAAGGCAGCCACGACGCCGCGCAAGGAACGTCGTGCGGCAAAGCTGCACAGGGCCCACGAAGCCCACGAGAAAGAAACCGCGTTGCGCGGATAGCCCGGAAACTGTATTTCAGCGCCATGACCGAAAACATCATGCAAACCCGCCCGGAGGCTCAACCGGAAGCGACGGGCGCCTGGCTCGTCGCCGCGCTCTATCATTTTGCGCGTTTCGACCGCTACGAGAGCTTTCGCGACTCCCTGCAGGCCTTCTGCGACGAGAACGGCATCAAGGGCACGCTGCTGATCGCCCGCGAAGGGATCAACGGCACGGTTGCCGGTTCCGACGCAGCGATATTAGGGCTTCTCGCCTATCTGCGCGCCCAGCCGGAATTCGCAGGCCTCGAGCACAAGGAAAGCCGTGCGTCGAAGATGCCCTTCCTGCGCATGAAGGTGCGGCCGAAGAAGGAAATCGTCACCATGGGCGTCGAGGATATCGACCCCAAGCGCATCGTCGGCACCTATGTTGAGCCGAAGGACTGGAACGCGCTGATTTCCGATCCGGAAACCATCGTCATCGACACCCGCAACGATTACGAAACGGCAATCGGCATCTTCAAGGGCGCCGTCGATCCGCAGACCAAGACGTTCCGCGAGTTTCCCGACTGGGTGAAGAACAATACCGGCCTCCACAACAAGCCGAAGATCGCCATGTACTGCACCGGCGGCATCCGCTGCGAGAAGGCCACCGCCTTCATGAAGGAACAGGGCTTCGACGAGGTTTTCCACCTGAAGGGCGGCATCCTGAAATATCTGGAAGAGGTGCCAGCAGAGGAAAGCCTGTGGGAAGGCGCCTGCTTCGTCTTCGACGAGCGCGTTTCCGTGGAGCACGGCTTGAAGGAAGGCAACCACAAGCTCTGCCACGCCTGCCGCAGCCCGATCACCGCTGAAGAAGTGACCTCGCCCCACTACGAGGAAGGCGTCTCCTGCTCGACCTGCTATCCGACCCGCACCGAGGACGACCGCGATCGCTACCGCCAGCGCCAGCTCCAGATCGCGCTCGCCAAAAAGCGTGGTGTTAGGCATATCGGCGGGTAAGGTCGATGCGAAATATCAGTCTCAGCCCCCGGCTCAGAGCTTGTTTGGAGACGCGGGGCATTTCCTTTAAGCTGTAAACGATGTGCTTTAGGTGCAGGGAAATCGCTCTCGCGGCTTTGGCTTCATGGAATTGAACATCACCGTTCCAGGACCGTTCTGGACGAGCGTGAAGAAAAAAACTTCGTCTCGCTGAATTCCCCACAAAATCCGTAATAATTTCTGAGTTAGAGTAGCTTCGCGATACTGGATATCTTCAACAGTACCTGCACTGATCTGGACGATAAGTGTTCTCAGCATATTGTAAATTGCGTCGAACTCATACAGCTGCGGAAATTTGAAGGTAATACTCAAATAAACACCTTCGAGTTTTTCAATGTAATTGATATCGGCACCGATCGCCAACGCCCCTGAGCGCAATTGATTATAGTACAGATCAAAATGCCGACCTGTGCATCCTGCACCTACATGACCTGCCCGGCGCTCGACGAGTGGCTTGTCGCTTTCAACCACGCGCCAAGAGCCTCCATCGTGAGATAGGCGATCATTGAGGATTGTTCCAAGCGAAGGAGTTAGAGCGAAGAATTCGCCATCAGCATTGGTAATAAGTCCGAACCCCATTGCTTCCAAACTCACAGGCTTCCGGTGCGATGGACCATCGAGTGGATTGGAATTGTCCTCATCAAACCATGGCGAATGTTCTATGGCTTCTTTATGGGCCGCCATTTCCAGCTCCAACTCGGTTGGCTTCCTGCCTGCGCCAAACATCGTCGTCCCCTTTCAATTCGATTGAGCATCTCACTTCGAAATTTCGGTAACAAGCTGGCGACGGCTATTAATTTTCACGCCGATAGCGAACGACATCGTGAGGGTGGAGATGACGAGCAAGGGGCAAGCTCCAGCTCACGCCGCCCCGCTCATCCCGCCCGGCAGGCGGTTGCCGCGGTAGATGATGTCGATCTGTTCCGAGGACATCGGCTTGCCGAACAGATAGCCCTGCAGCTCGTCGCAGCCGGTAAGTCTCAGTTGCAACGCCTGTGCCTCAGTTTCGACGCCCTCGGCCGTGACCGGGATTTCCAGCGAGCGGGCGAGAGCCACGGTCGCCTGAAGAAGATCGACGGCGCGGCCGCCCTCTTCCAGCGCGTGCACCAGCGACTTGTCTATCTTCATCCGGTCGAAGCCGAACTGGCGCAGGTAACCGACGCTCGAAAAGCCGGCGCCGAAATCGTCGAGCGCGATCTTCACCCCGAGCTGCTTCAGCTTGGCAAGAGCGGCGCGGGCGCGTTCCGGGTTCTGAATGAAATAACCCTCGGTCATTTCAAGCGTGATGCGTGAGGGATCGGTTGCGGTCTTGCGGAACACCGAGGCTACATGCAGGGCAAATGCCGGATCGCGGAACTGGCCGGGCGAGATGTTGACCGCGAGCTTCAGCTCTGGCCACAGCGTCAGCGTCTCGCAGGCACGGTGGAGCACGAACAGGCCGAGCTGGTCGATGAGCCCGGTCGATTCGGCGATCGGGATGAAGATGTCGGGCGGCACCGGGCCATAACCGGTGCGGTTCCAGCGCGCCAGCGCCTCGATGCCGATGATCCGCCAGGTCCGGGCGTCCACCACGGGCTGATAGACGATGGTCAGTTCGCGGCGCTCGATGGCGATCCTGAGATCGATTTCCAGCATGTTGCGCTCTTCGCGCTCGGCATCCATTTCCGGCTGATAATATTCGGTCCGGCCCCGGCCAGTTTCCTTGGCGTGATACATCGCCATGTCGGAACGCCGCACCAATTCCTCGCCGGAGACCTTGCCGCGTGGCGAAACGGCGACGCCGATACAGGTGCCGATCGTCGCGACCCGTTCGCCGATCACGAAGGGTTCGTCGAAGAAACCGAGAATGCGGTCGCTCAGCGTATCCACGACCCTTCCAATGTCCGTGCTGGCCAGCGCGATGGCGAATTCGTCGCCACCGACGCGGGCAAGGGTCGCCGTATCGCCGACCAGTGTCTTGAGGCCGGCCGCGACACCGCGGATCAGCTTGTCGCCGGTGCCGTGGCCATAGGCGTCGTTGACTTCCTTGAAGCCGTCGAGATCGAGATAGAGCAGTGCCACATCATGGTTGCTGCGGCGGCTCTGCACCACCAGGGCATCGAGCGCGGCAAAGAAGCCGGCGCGGTTGAGGAGCCCGCTCAACCGGTCGCTCATGGCCAGATGCCGCGCCGCCGCCTCGTCCGCCGTCAGCCGATTGAGCGTATTGCTGCCGCTAACGAAGAGGAGGAGGAAGAACAGGCCGACCATCGCAAGCGCGCAATAGACCAGCGGCCGGACCTGAGCGTAACCCATGTCGCCCGGCCTGCGGGGATGCCAGACGAGCCGCTGCAGCACCCTGCCGTGGATATTGCGGATCTCCACCATGTTCGAAACGGCATCGGAGGCGCTCGCGAAACGAAGCCCATCGAGGACGTAGGTTTCGGAGAGCTTGCGAACCTTGGCCTCGTCGAGATGCCGGGCGAAGACCAGGAAGCGGCGGTTTGCGACCGGCTGATCGAGCTGTCCCGATTTTTGCCGGATCAGCGCCACCCCGACGGCCGCGACACCCTTTTTGGTCTGGACGAAACTGACTGCCTCCGGCACGCTTTCGGCGCCGGCGGAACTCGCCTTGTCGAACAGCGTCCAGAGCGAAGTGTCGAAATAGTCACGCGGCGACCAGTTGACGGGCGCGCCGTCCTGATAGGCCATCAGCACGTTCTGGTTCATGTCCATGACGACGGCAATGTCGAAGAGATCGCTGTTGGCGGTCATGTCGCCATAGTTGCTGGCGACCCAGGCCCGATCATTCGCATAGACCGCTTGGGCGGCGTCGTCCCAGGCAGCGTAATCGTTCAGCGTCGCGTGCAGCTGCTCCCGGAACGTCTGGATCGCGCCTGATGTCGTTTCCTGCGAGCGCCCCTCATCGAGACGATTGGCGTAATCGGCGATGCGGTCGATAGCGGTCAGGATGAAGATCGTCACCAGCACCACGACCACCGCGAAGACAAGCAGCATCGACGTCACCGCGGAGCGACGGCCAAGTGTTGCGGAGCGGCGAAAGCGAGACGGAAGAAGCCGCATCGAAGACCTCATGGAGTCCTACATCTTTCGCGGGTATTCCTTCAGATAGGGTTAAAAGAAGAAGGCCGGCGCTCACACTTGAGCACCGGCCTTCAAGAATTTTCGAAAACTCGATATTACCAGGCGGCGATGACGGCGCCCTTGAACTGGGTGTTGACGAAATCCTTCACCGGAGCGCTGTGATAGGCTTCCACGAGCGTCTTCACCCAGGCGGCATCCTTGTCCTTGGCCTTGACGGCGATGACGTTGATGTAAGGGGCCTTTTCGCCTTCCTTGGCAATCGGATCAGTCTTCGGGTTGAGGCCGGCTTCCAATGCGTAGTTGGTGTTGATGACCGACGCATCGACGTCGTCAAGCGAACGCGGCAGCTGGGCAGCGTCGAGTTCGGCGAACTCGATCTTCTTGGCGTTTTCGGTGACGTCGGCGGGACCGATCTTCAGGCCCTTTGCGGCGTTGACCTTGATCAGGCCCTGGTCGGCGAGGATGAGCAGCGCACGGCCGCCATTGGTCGGGTCGTTCGGGATGGCGACGGTGGCGCCCGGCTTCAGGTCGGCGAGGCTCTTCACCTTCTTGGAATAGACGCCCATCGGGAAGTTGACGGTCTGCGCGACGCTGACGATGTCGAACTTGCGATCCTCGACCTGGTTGTCGAGATAGGGCTGGTGCTGGAAGGAATTGGCGTTGAGCTCGCCATCGGCCAGCGCCTGGTTCGGCACGACGTAATCGGAGAATTCGAGAATCTGGATGTTGAGGCCCTTGGTGGCCGCGACTTCCTTCACCTTTTCCATGATCTGGGCATGCGGGCCGGGCGTCACGCCGATCTTGATGTCTTCGGCAAGCGCCGGGGCGGCAGCGAAGGCGGCGAGTGCCGCCGCGATGATGAGCTTCTTCATAAGTATCTCCTTGGGTTCGTTTATATGCGCCAGTCTTCTTGGGTGTCTTGGGAGGCTGGTATCGCGGAAAAATCAGGTCTTTCGGTTGCGCTTGTCGAAGCAGCGGGCGAGCGCATCGCCCAGACTCTGGATCGCCTGGACGAGCACGATCAGCACCACGACGACGGCGAGCATCACATCCGGCATGAAGCGCTGGTAGCCATAGCGGATGCCGAGATCGCCGAGGCCCCCGCCGCCGACCGCGCCGACCATGGCGGAATAACCGATCAGGCTGACGAGGGTAAGCGTCAGGGCCAGCGTCAGGCCCGGCTTGGCCTCGGCGAGCAGCACCTTGAAGACGATCTGCAGCGGCGTTGCCCCCATGGCGCGGGCAGCCTCGATCAGGCCCTTGTCCACTTCGCGGATCGCCGCTTCGGCAAGGCGGGCGACGAAGGGAATGGTCGCCACCGTCAGCGGCACGATCGCCGCATAAGTGCCGATCGAGGTGCCGGTAATGAAGCGCGTGAACGGGATGATCGCCACGACCAGGATGATGAACGGCGTCGAGCGCGCCGCATTGACGATCGCCCCGATGATGCGGTTCAAGGCCGGTGCGGGGAAAAGCTCGCCCTTGCCGCTGGTTGCCAGGAACACGCCGATCGGCAGGCCTATCAATGCGCCGATCAGGCCGGCTACCGCGACCATCTGCAGCGTCTGGCCGAGCGCTTTCAGGAGCAGGTTGAAGAGCATGTCAGGCGACATAACCGAGCACCTCCGTGGAAAGACCGGTTGCGGCATAGAAGCGCGCGGCGCGCTCCGTGACGGCAGGATCGGCCGGATACGCGACGACCAGCGAGCCGTAGGGTTCGCCGGCGATTTCCTCGATCGTGCCGGCGAGGATGTTGACATCGGCGCCGAGTTCGGTGACCAGCCGGGCGGTCAGCGGCTGAAAGGCCGTCGACCCGAAGAAGATCAGCCGCACCAGCACCCGGTCGCCGGCGGACGGCTGCGGCTTCAGGTTCGAGCGGATCCATTCCGGCAGGTTAGTGCCGAGTGCCGCCGACAGAAGCGAGCGGGTCGTCTCATGCTTGGCGCCGGTGAAGACGTCGAAGGTGCGGCCGGCCTCGACGATCTTGCCGCGGTCGATCACCGCCACGTCCGAGGCGATGGTCTTCACCACCTCCATCTCGTGGGTGATCAGAAGCACGGTGAGGCCGAGCTCGGCATTGATGCGCTTCAGCAGCGCCAGGATCGACTGCGTCGTTTCCGGGTCGAGCGCCGAGGTCGCCTCGTCTGAAAGCAGCAGTTTCGGTGAGGTGGCGAGGGCCCGGGCAATGCCGATGCGCTGCTTCTGGCCACCGGAGAGCTCGGCGGGATAACGGTCCGACTTGTCGCCAAGGCCGACGAGGTCAATCAGCGGCGCGACCTTGTCGCGGATCTCCCTGGCGGAAAGGCCGGCGATCTCGAGCGGCAGGGCGACGTTTTCGAAGGCGGTGCGCGAGGACAGAAGGTTGAAGTGCTGGAAGATCATGCCGACCTGGCGGCGCAGATCCCGCAGCCCGGTTTCCGACAGACCGCCCACTTCGACACCGTCGACGACGACGCGGCCGGAGGTCGCCTTTTCGAGCCCATTGACGAGGCGGATCAGCGTCGATTTGCCGGCGCCCGAACGGCCGATGATGCCGGTGATCGCGCCACGCGCGACCGACAGATCGATGCCGTCGAGCGCGGTGAACTGGCTCTTGTCGTCGGCACCGCCGAACCGCTTGGTTACCGCCTCGAACGCCACCATCGGCGTTTCGGCAGCCAAGGGAGACGGCGCGGTTTCGACCGCAGTGTGAAGGAATGTCATTTCAGCTCTCAGATTTAAGTCGGATCATCCCGGCGACGGAACACCGGATATTTCATCGCGGTCCAGCTATAGGACGGAGCGGCACATTCGATGACAGGCGACTTTCCGGAGCATCTTGGTCGGTTTTCTCAAAGGGCAATTTGTAAGGCCGGAGCGGCCTTTTCAATGCCGCATAAATGCCCCGACGCGCCCGCGTTTGACAGGGATGTTTTTTCAATTATCTCACAAAGCAGAAAAAATCTTCTCGCACTTGCGAAATCAGCCCTGGTTATGGTTGCCCTTCGGGAATAACGAGGCAAGCTCGCGATACCACTTGCCACTGTTCTTGATCGTCCGTTCCTGGGTCTCGTAATTCACATGCACGAGGCCGAACCGCATGCGGTAGCCTTCCGCCCATTCGAAATTGTCCATCAGGCTCCAGGCGAAATAGCCCTTCATCGGGTAACCGTCCTTGATAAGATCGGCGACCACCGAGAGGTGCTGGATATAATAGTCCAGACGCGGCTGATCATCCACCTCGCCGTCCACCGGCTCCATATTGTAGCAGGCGCCGTTCTCGGTGATGTAGCAGTCCGGCAGGTCGTAGCGGCGATAGAGGTCCTCGACCAGCAGCTTGAGGCCCGGCGCATAGACTTCCCAGCCGATATCCGTCTTGACGTCGCTGGCGGGCTTTGCCTCGACCGTCCAGGGGAAATCGCCGCTGCGCGCGGGCTCGTCATGGACACGGTCCGGCTTATAGTAGTTGAGGCCCCACCAGTCGAGCTTCTGGCTGATGACCTTCAGATCGCCGTCTTCGACGACCGGCATGCGGTCTCCGAGCGCTTCCAGGAATTGCTGCGGATATTCGCCCTTGAAGATCGGATCGAAGAAGGCGCCGTTGTGGAACTGGTGGGCGCGTTCGGCAGCTGCGAGATCGGCCGGGCTGTCGGAGCCGGCGATGATCGATGCGGCATTGATGACGGTACCGACCGGCACGTCCGGCGTCACATGCCGGATCGCCTCGACGCCGAGGCCGTGCGCGAGATTGACGTGGTGCATGGCGGCGAGCGCCGCCTGCATGCTCTTCTCGCCCGGCGCATGGATGCCGTAGAGATGGCTGAGCCAGACGATGCACCAGGGCTCGTTGAAGGTGGCAACCGCGTCGAGCCGGTCGCCGAGCCGGGCCATCACCACCTTGGCGTAACGCTGGAAGGCATAGGCCGTCGACCGTGCCGCCCAGCCACCCTCGCCCATCAGCGAAAGCGGCAGGTCCCAATGATAGAGCGTCGCATAGGTCTTGATGCCGCGCGCCTTGCAGCCATCGATGAGGCGATCGTAGAAATCCAGCCCCTTCTCGTTGATCCGCCCGGTGCCGTCCGGGATGATCCGCGGCCAGGCGATCGAGAACCGATAGGCTTCGACGCCCATCTCCTTGATGAGATCGAGGTCCTCTTCCCAGCGATTGTAATGATCGCAGGCGACATCGCCGTTGTGCCCCTGATAGACCCGGCCCGGCATCTTCGAGAACGCATCCCAAATCGAGGGCTTGCGGCCATCCACCTTGGTGGACCCTTCGATCTGATAGGAAGCCGTCGCGACGCCCCAGAGGAAATCACCGGGAAACCCGACCGCGAATTTTTCGGCTTTGGGCGTTTTAAGATCGCGAGGCTGGGGATTGCTCATCTTGGGATCGGTCATGAGGATGCCGCCATATCTGGTTGCGCGAGGTCTGCGGGACCATCTTTCGCGGCGGTTTAACCAAGCGGGACGCAGTTGTACAGATGAGAATTCTGAAACGTTGCAGGATCGCAGCCCGCGCTATTCTCTGCAAGGCAGTGAAAAGTGCCGCGCTGTTTCCCAGAATCCGATCCAGCGCCAGCCTTGTTTCCAAATTGGGAACGTGATATCTGAAAGCGGAATGCGTGTCATAGCGAAATCGACCCTCGTGAAGTTCTGTCAGCGGCTGCCGAAGGGACCAAGGGCGATCGCGGAAGCTGCAATGGCGGAGTGGTACGCGACGGTTTCGAATGCCGTCTGGGCCAATTTTGCGGACGTCAAGGCGACATTCAATTCGGCGGACTACGTCTCCGGCGGAAAGATCGTCTTTGATGTCGGTGGTAATAAATATCGCGTAGTTGCGCTCATTGGTTTCCGCACCCAGCGGGTTTTCATTCTGTTTGTCGGAACCCACGCCGAATATGATCGCATCGACGTGGTAGAACTTTAGAAGGCCTGACGAAATGGATATCGATTCTGTACGAACCCTCATCGACGAGACGGAATACGAAGCGGCGTTGAAATCCGTGCGCCCCTATTTCGAAAACGAACCGGAAGCCGGCACGATCGCATCCGCGCACTTCGACGCGCTTGTGCTGCTGATCGAGGAATATGAGGCCAAGCACTATCCGATCCCGCAGGCCTCGCCGGTCGAGGTGCTGAAATCGGTCATGGAAGCCAACAACTACACCCGCGCCGACCTGATCGAGATCGTCGGTTCGAAATCCCGCGCCGCCGACCTGTTGAACGGACGGCGCGAGATCAATCTCGATCAGATCAGGAAGATCAGCCGGGCATGGCACATCCCGGCTGGCGCGCTTGTCGGCGATATCTCAGCTTAGGCTCCCAGGCGCCTAAAGCTTCACCCACGCACCGTTCTTCTTCGAGGACGCCACGCACGCCTCGACGAACGCAACCCCCTTCACGCCATCGTCGACGGTCGGGTAGATCACCGCCTTGTCCACAGCGACGCCTTGTCTGGCGGCGTTGATGGCGCGGGCGGCTTCCGTGTAGATGGTCGCAAAGGCTTCGAGATAACCTTCCGGGTGGCCGGACGGAATGCGGCTGACGCGTCCTGCCGCGGCACCCGAACCGGCGCCGTTGCGGGTGATCAGGCGCTTCGGTTCGCCGAACGGCGTGAACCACAGATAATTCGGATCCGCCTGCACCCATTCGATGCCGCCTTTGGTTCCGTAGACGCGGATCTTCAGACCGTTCTCGTGGCCGGGCGCCACCTGGCTGCACCAGAGCATGCCCTTGGCGCCGCCCTCGTAGCGCAACATCACATGGGCGTTGTCGTCGAGACGGCGGCCTTCGACAAAACTGTCGAGATCGGCGGCGAGACTTTCGAGCGTCAGGCCGGTGATGAAGGCGGCGAGGTTATAGGCATGCGTGCCGATATCGCCAGTCGAACCACCGGCACCCGACTGGGCCGGATCGGTGCGCCAGACGGCCTGCTTGGCACCCGTCTGCTCGACCGCCTCGGTCAGCCAATCCTGCGGATATTCGACCTGCACCACGCGGATCTTTCCGAGATCGCCGTTTGCGACCATTTCGCGGGCCTGCCGCACCATCGGATAGCCGGTATAATTGTGGGTGAGGATAAACAGCGCACCGCTCTCGTCGGCCGCCTTCTTCATCTTCTTGGCGTCAGCAAGATTGGACGTCAGCGGCTTGTCGCAGATGACGTGGATGCCGCGCTTCAAAAATTCCTTGGCAGCCTCGTAATGCACGTGGTTCGGGGTGACGATCGACACCGCCTCGATGCCGTCCTTCAGCCGCGCTTCGCGGATCGCCATCTCCTTGTAGGAACCGTAGGTGCGCGACGGATCGAGACCGAGGTCGCGGCCCGACGCGATCGCCTTTTCCGGCGTCGACGAGAGCGCGCCGGCGACCAGGTCGAACTGGTCGTCCAGCCTCGCCGCCATGCGGTGCACCGCCCCGATGAACGCCCCCGCCCCGCCGCCGACCATGCCGAGCCGGATGCGCGGCTCCCGCGCCTGTTCGTCCTTGCCTTCGATTGCCATGATGTTTCTCCTAGAAAAATTGAATATGGATGGGGCTGCCGGGCAATCAGGAGCCCTTGATGACTTTGCGCGGCCGGCCGCCCTTGGCGCCGTTGGCGCGGCTCGCGGCGATCTTTGCCGGCGACTTGGATTGTCCGCCGCGACGTTGTGCTTCCATGAAGGTCCGGCTGCCGAAGACGCCGCTCATGAGACCAGAAATCGAATAGTCCACATCGAGGCTTTCCCAATGCAGGCCGGTTTCCCCGAGCAGCGCGACTTCGGCCAGCTGTTCATCCTCTGCCTCCGTGAGGCCTTCGAGCGAACGAGCAGGGACCATGAAAGCGGCCCCATTGGCGAACTCCACGACGATACGGCCGGAAGCAGAATCGAACCGCACGGAGACTGGAACGGGCCTTTGTGCCCGCTCCGTTTCCCACCGTCGTTTTGCCTGGGTGAGTTCGGCATCCGTGATCTCAACCATGGTACTTTCTCCACGTCTCCAGGAATAACTGCCGGTTGGCCGCGACGATTTCGGCCGCTCGGCGAACGTCTCGGTCGGACATCCCGCCCTGGGTCAGGACCTTCAGTGTCTCGATATCGATCCGCGCTTCGCCGTCGCCATAGACATGCACATGAGGGGGCTCATGGTCCGCCGTGTAGATGACGAACCGCAGGCCGTGCTGCCGCAGGACGGTGACCATATGTCAATAACCCAACTCGTTAGGTATCTCAAGTTCGTCTCCTGTGGTGGAAATGCCCCTCATCCGCCTGCCGGCACCTTCTCCCCGCTAACGGGGAGAAGGACAGGTGCCGCGACCTCTCCGCCACTCTTCAGCGTTACACATGGCAAGTCCCCTCTCCCCGCCTGCGGGGAGAGGGTTAGGGTGAGGGGCTGGCATCCGCGCGAGCGTCCCGGGCCTAAAGCCCCAGCATCCGCCGGTTCGCCGCCTCGTCCGTGCCGCCGCTGGCAAAATCGTCAAATGCCTTTTCGGTGACGCGGATGATGTGTGCCTTCACGAATTCGGCGCCTTCGCGGGCTCCGTCCTCGGAGTTCTTCAGCGCGCATTCCCATTCCACCACGGCCCAGCCGTCGAAATCGTTGGCGGCCATTTTCGAAAAGATCGAACCGAAGTCCACCTGGCCGTCGCCGGGCGAGCGGAAGCGGCCGGCGCGGCCGACCCAGCCCTGGTAGCCGCCGTAGACACCCTGCCGACCGGTGGGGTTGAATTCCGCGTCCTTGACGTGGAACATCTTGATCCGGTCCTTGTAGATGTCGATGTTGTCGAGATAATCGAGGCATTGCAGCACGTAATGCGACGGGTCGTAGAGCATGTTGGCGCGCGGATGGTTTTTCACCCGTTCCAGGAACATTTCGAAGGTGACGCCGTCATGCAGGTCTTCGCCGGGATGGATCTCGTAGCACACGTCGACGCCGCAGGAATCGGCATGGTCGAGGATCGGCGTCCAGCGCTTGGCGAGCTCGTCGAAGGCGGTCTCGACCAGGCCGGCCGGGCGCTGCGGCCACGGATACATATAAGGCCAGGCAAGCGCGCCGGAAAAGGTCGCATGCGCCTTGATGCCGAGATGTTTCGACGCCGTCAGCGCCATCTTGACCTGCTCGACCGCCCAGGCCTGGCGTGCTTTCGGATTGCCGCGCACCTCGGGCGCTGCAAACCCGTCGAATCCCTCGTCATAGGCCGGATGCACGGCGACGAGCTGGCCCTGGAGATGGGTCGAAAGCTCGGTCACCTCGACGCCGTTGGCGCGGGCCACGCCGGCAAATTCGTCGCAATAATCCTTGGAGGTCGCAGCCTTTTTGAGGTCGATGAGCTGGCCGGCCCAGGTCGGCACCTGCACGCCGACATAACCCTTGTCGGCCGCCCATTTGGTGATCCCGTCCCAGGTGTTGAACGGTGCCGCATCGCCCGCGAACTGGCCGAGAAAGATGGCCGGGCCCTTGATCGTCTTCATGGTTTTTCCTCTTCGAACATGGCGTGCCTGGATTTCTCCTCCTCCCTCATTCCTGTGCTTGTCACAGGAATGAGGGTGAGGTTATGGCCGTGTCCGCCAAAAAATAAAGGCGGGCACGGCCGTGTTGATTATCAGAACGGCGAATCCGGGAAGTAGAAGTTCTTGGCATTGTCCTTCGTCACCAGTGTGGCGTCGAGGATGTAGGTGCCGCTGACCGGGACCTTGTCGTAGAAATTGCCGGCAGTGAGTTCCATGGCGGTCGCCACCATTGCCGGCGGATAGAGAACGTCGACCGGAACCATCTTGTCGCCGTCCATGACCTTCTTGACCATGTCCTTGGAGCCGGCGCCGGCCACGATATACTTGATATCAGTGCGTTTGGCTTGGGCGATGGCTTCGAGAACGCCGACTGCCATGTCGTCGTCCTGGCACCAGACCACGTCGATCTTCTGGTGCTTGGTCAGGAAGTCCTGCATGACCTTGAACGCGTCGTCGCGGTTCCAGTTGCCGAACTGGCGATCGAGCACCTTCACCTTGGAGCCGGCAATGCCCTTGTCGAAACCGTCCTGGCGCTGCTGGTCGATCGGGATCGGCAGGCCGCGGATGACGACGACCTGTGCTTCCGGCGTGGTCTTCTTGATATATTCGCCGGCGACCTGGCCGAGCGCCGGGTTGTTGCCGGCCACATAGAGGTCACGGATGGTGCTGTCGTTGACGGAGGGCGCGCGGTCGACGAGCGCGACGAACGTACCCTTGTCCTTGACCTGCTGGATGGCGTTGACCAGCGGATCCGGATCGGACGGCAGGATGACCAGCGCGTCGAGACCCTGGACCGCGAGATCCTGAACGGCGTTCGCCTGGCTTGCCGCATCCGGCGAGGTCTTGACGATGACGTTGAGGCCCGGATGTTCCTTCATCAGGAGCTTGGCGACGCGTTCGGCATGGAACACGACGCCGGCGGTCCAGCCGTGGTCGGCGGCCGGAATGGAAACGCCGATCGTCACCTTCTTGTCCTGTGCGAAGGCAGTGCCGGCAAGAAGTGCCAGCGACGCCACGGCCAGTCTCAAAATTTGTCTGCGCATTGTTTCTCTCTCCCACAATATCAGGGTCTTTAGTATTTCAGGACCGGGCGCGACCCATCAGCCCGGTCAATTTACGTCGTGACCCAAATCCGCTTCAGCGGCCTACCTCCGCATCAGCGACCTTTGAACCAGCATGGCGATGATGATGATCGCGCCCTGGATGGCGCCGATCAGGTATTCGCTGACGAAGTTGGACAACAGCATGATGTTGCCGACGATTTCCAGAATGAAGGCGCCGCAGATCGTGCCCCAGATGCGGCCGACCCCTCCCCGCAGCGCCGTGCCGCCGACGACGACGGCGGTAATCGCCTGCAGTTCCCAGAAGCTGCCGGTCGTCGCGGACGTCGAGCCGAGGCGCGGCACGTAGAGCAGCACCGCAACCGCGACGCAGAGCCCCTGGATGACATAGGTGACGGTGCGCACCCGGTTGATCGAAATGCCGGAATAGCGGGCCACGTCTTCGTTCGAGCCGACCGCGGTGACATGCCGGCCGTAACGGGTGCGGTAAAGCACGAAGGCGGCGATGGCGGCGGTAACGAAGATGACGATGATCGGGATCGGCACGCCGACGAGCGAGCCGGAATAGACCGGCCGGTAAAGCGCCAGAATATCGCGGTCGCGCACGGTGATGGCGCCCCCCTGGCTGAGCCAGGTGGTGAGGCCGCGATAGATGCCCATCGTGCCGAGCGTGGCGATGAACGGTTCGATCCTGCCAATTGTGGTGATCAGGCCGTTGGCGAGCCCGCAGGCGGCGCCGATCGCGATCGCCAGCGCCATTCCGGCAACCAGCGCCAGCGACGGATCGGCGACCGTTCCCGAGTTCAGGAACAGGATCATCAGGCTGGCGACGAAGGCGAGCATCGCGCCGACCGAAAGGTCGAGACCGCCCGACGTGATCACATAGGTCGCGCCGAGCGCGATGACTGCGATGAAGGAACTGCGCGTCACGACGTTCAACAGGTTGGCGGACGTCATGAAATTCGGGTTGGCGAAATAGCCGAGCACCAGCAGAAGGGTGAGCGCGATGAAAGGCGCGATCGCCGCCATGTCCCAGTCCTTGGAGGTCTTCGGCGCCTTGGCCGTCTCGGTCGCGACATTCGCCATCACGCGGCCTCCTCTTTAGTGGCGCCTGTCGCCAGCACGACGATTTCGTTTTCGTTCATATGGTCCCCCGTCACCTCGCCGACGATCCGGCCGGAGCGCATGACGAGGATGCGGTCGCAGATGCCGATCAGCTCCGGCATTTCGGAGGAAACGACAATGATCGAACGCCCCTCCTCTGCCAGCTTGGCGATGAATTTGTAGATCTGTTCCTTGTTGCCGATATCGATGCCGCGCGTCGGCTCGTCGATGATGACGATCGACGGATCGAGCAGCATCATCTTGGCGAGCAGCAGCTTTTGCTGGTTGCCGCCGGACAGCTGGCCCGCAAGGATATCCTTTCGGCCGGTGCGAATATCGAAATCGCGGATCGCCTTGTCGAGCGCGGCGCTTTCGCGCTTGCGATCTATCTGCAGCGCGCCGATGAACTTGCCGAGCGAGGCGAGCGTCAGGTTGACGATCAGGTCCTTGGTGAGCAGCAGGCCCTTGCCTTTGCGGTCTTCGGAAAGATAGACGATGCCGGCCTTGAGGCTTGCATGCACATCCTTGAAATTGACCGGCTTGCCGAGATGGCGGACCACGCCGCGGCTGGTACGAAGGCCGACCATGCCCTCCATCAACTCGGTGCGGCCGGCGCCAACGAGGCCGGCAAAACCGAGGATCTCGCCCTTTTTCAGCTGGAACGAGGCATCCTGCACATAACCGGGAACGTTGAGATGCTCGACTTCGAGCACCGTCTCGCGCGCCTCGGCTGCGTGGCGGTCCGGATAGAGTTTTGCGACATCGCGACCGACCATCAGCCGCGCCATGTCGGCGGACTGCAGCTCGCTGACGTCATGGCTGGCGACAAGCCTTCCGTCGCGCAGCACCGTCACCCGGTCGGCAATCTCCTTCACCTCGGGCAGACGGTGGGAAATGTAGAGGACGCCGACGCCCTTGGCGCGGATCTGCCGGATGACCTTCAGCAGCGCATCGGTCTCGTGCGGCGTCAGCGACGCTGTCGGCTCGTCGAAGATGACGATCCGGTGTGGCACGAGCAGCACGCGGGCGATCTGCACCAGCTGGCGCTGGGCGATCGACAGGCGGCTGACGATGGTGTTCGGGTCGATGTCGCTGCCGAGCCCGCGGACCGCTTTTGCGGCGCCCTCGTTCATGGCGCGGTCGTCGATGAAAACGCCCTTGTGCAGCTCGCGGCCGAGATAGATGTTCTGGGCGACGGTCAGATCGGGCGCCAGCAGGATTTCCTGGTGCACCAGCACGATGCCGCGATGTTCCGCATCGACCGGACCGGAAAAGGTGACGGTCTCGCCGTCTATCCTCATCTCACCGCGGGTCGGCGGCTGATTGCCCGCGATGATCTTCATCAAGGTCGACTTGCCGGCGCCGTTCTCGCCGATGATCGCGTGAACCTCGCCGGCACGGACGTTGATATTGATGTCCTTGAGGACCTCGACGATGCCGAATGTCTTGGAAAGGCCGGTCGCTTCGAAGAGCGGCACGGCGGGGCTCGCCTCCGCAGAACTCATCGCGCAGCACCCATGACCATAGGGCAACGCGCGGCCCGACAGCGAACCGCTGCGTTACCGACAGCACGCCTGTATATGATAATCTGCACCCAAGCTCCTCCCATGAGAACGCTAGCCCAGATTCTGAGGTACGTAAAGCAGATTTCCGTAAGTCAAGCGGGGACGTGCAGGAAGGTTTTGTGCAGATCATCTTCCGGTTGACGACGGCAGCGTCCCGCCCCTCATCCGGCTGCCGCCACCTTCTCCCCGCCTGCGGGGAGAAGGGATATGCCGCACCGTACCCGTTCACTCTCCAACGTCGCTCTTGGCACGTCCCCTCTCCCCGCAAGCGGGGAGAGGGTTAGGGTGAGGGGCGGAGCAAGCCCATCAAACGCAAAGGCGTCAAACGTAACGATTGACGACGTTTTCCAGGTATTCCTGGCGGCCCGACTTCGGTTCCGGGTTGATGTCCTGCTTTTCAACCCAGGAGGCGATGTCGTCGAGCTTGTATTCGCCGCGCAGCATCTTCTGGTATTCCGGGCTGTCCCACTTGGCGTAGCGTTCGTCGAGCGGCTTCTTGAGTGCGCCGTCGTCGAGCATCTTCGCCGCCGCCTTGAGGCCACGGGCGCAGCAATCCATGCCGCCGATATGGCCGATCAGCAGGTCCTGGGGATCGAGCGACTGGCGACGCAGCTTGGCGTCGAAATTGGTGCCGCCATTGACGAAACCGCCGCCGGCCAAAACCTGGTAATAGGCCAGCGCCATTTCCGGCACATTATTGGGGAATTGGTCGGTATCCCAGCCGGACTGGTAGTCGTTGCGGTTCATGTCGATCGAGCCGAAAATGCCGAACGCGTTCGCCATCGCCAGTTCGTGCTCGAAGGAATGGCCCGCGAGGATCGCATGGCCCTGCTCGATATTGACCTTCACTTCCTTGTCCAGCCCATGCTTCTGCAGGAAGGCGTAGACGGTCGCGACGTCGTAATCGTATTGGTGCTTGGTCGGTTCCTGCGGTTTCGGCTCGATCAGGATCGTGCCTTTAAAGCCGATCTTGTACTTGTATTCGACCACCAGGTTGAGGAAACGGCCCATCTGGTCGAGCTCGCGCGACAGATCGGTATTGAGCAGCGTCTCGTAGCCTTCACGGCCACCCCACAGCACATAGTTGGCGCCGCCGAGCTTCTTGGTAGCATCGAGGCAGGTCTTCACGGTCGCCGCCGCAAAGGCAAAGACATCCGGGTCCGGGTTGGTGGCGGCGCCCGACATGTAGCGACGGTTCGAGAACATGTTCGCCGTGCCCCAGAGGAGCTTGGTGCCAGTCTCGGCCTGCTTCTTCTCGAAATAGTCGACGATCTCGTTGAGGTTCCTGGTGTTCTCGGCGAAATTATTGCCTTCCGGACGCACGTCAGCGTCGTGGAAGCAGTAGAAGGGCGAACCGAGCAGCGAGAAGAATTCGAACGCCACGTCGGCCTTCATCTTCGCCGCTTCCATCGTGTCCGAGAACCACGGGCGCTGGAAAGTCTGGCCGCCAAAGGGGTCGCCGCCCGGCCAGGTGAACGAGTGCCAGTAGGCGACGGCGAACCGAAGATGATCCTCCATGCGCTTGCCCGCGATCATTTCGTCCGGATTGTAGTGGCGGAAGGCCAGCGGATTGGTGCTGTCCGGGCCTTCGTATTTGATTTTCTGGATGTCTCCGAAAAAGCCTGTGCTCATGGTCGTTTCCTCGTTGGGTTCGAATTGTTGTTTGGCGGGTGGGTTGCCCCCTCATCCGACCCTTCGGGCCACCTTCTCCCCGAGGGGAGAAGGGAACTGAGGCACCGCCGCGAGCCTCTTCTCCCCTCGGGGAGAAGGTGCCGGCAGGCGGATGAGGGGGCGCCTCATGTTCAATGCGCCGGCGACTTGATCGCCGGATAGAGCGCCCGGTAGCGGGCGTATGCTGTGTCGTATGCTTCCGAGAGTGCTGCGACCGGTTCGATGGTCTCGTCGGTTTTCGGTGCCGAGCAGACGGAGAGCGGGTCGGCGCCGGCGGCGGCGATGAGGCCTAGGCGCGCAGCACCGAAGGCCGCGCCGAAATCGCCGTCAGCTGGAATATCCACCGGCACGCCGAGAGACGTGGCGATCGACTGCAGCCAATAGCGCGAGCGTGAACCGCCGCCGATGGCGGTAACGCGGGAAATCGAGGTGCCGGCGGATTTCAGGGCTTCGAGATTGTCCCTGATCGCAAAGGTCACCCCTTCCACGACCGCCTGGGTCAGCACCGACCGGCTGCTTTCGTGTTCGAGGCCGATGAAGGCGCCGCGGATGGCCGCATCGTTATGCGGCGTGCGTTCGCCGGAAAGATAGGGCAGGAAGGTGACGCTGGAGGGAGCCTTCAGCGTATCGCCGAGTTCCTGGGTGAGTTCCGCGGCGGTCTTGCCGGTGATGAGCGAATACCAGTTGAGTGCGTCGGTCGCCGACAGGATGACGCCCATCTGGTGCCAGGTTTTCGGCAGCGCGTGGCAGAAGGCATGCACCGCGCTTTCAGGCTTCGGCAGATAGGAGGCGTTGGCGGCAAACAGCACGCCGGACGTGCCGAGCGACACGAAGGCCTGGCCTTCCGCCACCGTGCCCATGCCGCAGGCCGAGGCCGCATTGTCCCCTGCCCCACCGGCAATCACAACGCCCTCGCCCATTCCCCATTTGTAGGAGAGCTCGCCGCGCAGCTTGCCGGCCTGCTCGGTTCCCTCGACCAGCGACGGCATCTGGCTTTCGGTAAGGCCCGTGGCGGAAAGCAGTTCGGACGACCACTTGCGGGCGCCGGTATCGAGCCAGGACGTGCCGGCCGAATCCGACATTTCCGAAATATGCTCGCCGGTCAGCCACAGGCGCAGGTAATCCTTCGGCAGCAGCACCTTGGCGACCTTCGTGAAAATCTCCGGTTCGTTTTTGGCGACCCAGACGAGCTTCGGAGCAGTGAAGCCGGGGAAGACGATATTGCCGGTGAGCTTGCGGAAAATCGGGTTCGCATCGAGGGCTGCGGCTTCCTGATGCGAACGGGTATCGTTCCAGAGGATGCAGGGGCGTAGCACCTTGTCTTCGCTGTCCAGCAGCGTCGCGCCGTGCATCTGGCCCGAAAGGCCGATGCCCTTCACCGCCGCGAGCTCCTTCGGGAATTTTGCCTTGAGGCCGGCGACAGCCTCTTCGGTGGCGCGGATCCAGTGGGCCGGATCCTGCTCCGACCAGCCCGAATGTGGACGCGAGACGTCGAGCGAGCCGCTCGCCGAACCGATGATCTTCTGATCGCCGTCGATCAGCATCGCCTTGACGCCCGAAGTGCCGAGATCGAGACCGAGATACATGGTGTTTCTCCTAATGCTCCGCCCTTCAGGGCAGATTGTCTTTCAAGAATATGTCGATACGGATGCGTTCCTGGGCGGCAAGCACCGGCAGGCCGTCCGCCTTGGCCTTCAGCACGCGGATCGCGCTTCTGACTTCGTGGCCCGCATCCTGGTTCAGCACCGCGTCAATGGTGCCGTCGGCAAGTGCTGCGCGGGTCGAGGCGGTCAGTTCGTGCGCGATAACGAGCGGTCGGCTGGGGCCGTGCGCCGCCTGCAGCGCGCGGATGAGGCCGCGGTTGCCGGCACCGAGACTGTAGATGCCGGCGATGTCCGCATTACGACGCAGCGCGTCCGCGATCATCGTCTCGGCAAGCACCGGATCGTCGCGGCCCTCGAGGACGGGCAGGATATGAACGTTCGGATAGGCTTGGGCGATCACGGTCGAAAAACCTTCCAGCCGCTCTCGATGGTCGCGCACCAGCATGGAGCCGGCGAGCACCGCGACGGTCGCCCCTCGTTCGCCGAGGGAAGGCCCGTTGAGGAAACGCCCCATCAGGCTGCCCGCAGTGCGGCCGGCTGCAATATTGTCGATGCCGGCATAATGGTCGCGGGAGGAATCCGGCAGGTCGGAGACCAAGGTCACCATCGGGATGCCGGCCTGACGCAGGTGCTCGGCGGCCGCGCGGACTTCCGGCGCGTCGATCGCAACGAAGGCAACGCCCGCCGGTTTTTCGGCAAGCACGGCCTCAAGGGCTGCTACCAGCGCGTCAGGGTCGAAGGGCGGTACGTCGACGATGCGGATATCGGTGCGCTCGAAGCTGGACCGGGCGACCGCGCCGCGCACCTCTTCTGTGAGGCCGATCATGAAGGAATTGTCGTTGGCCGGCAGGATGAAGACGAAGGAATAGGTCCGGCTTTTGGCAAGGTTGGCGGCGGCGAGATCGCGCACATAGCCGAGCGAGGCGATTGCCTCCTCCACCTTGCCGCGGGTGACGGAACGCACGCCCGGCCGGCCGTTGAGAACCCGGTCGACGGTCGCAAGGCTGACGCCCGCAATCTTTGCGATGTCATGAACTGTGGGCTTCATGAATTCCTCCGCCGACCGTGTTAGCGGAAATTCTGAGGTACGTAAATCAAAATTTGAGGTACGTGTTTCAACAACGCTGGACGCCAAAGAAAAAGGCCGTCACGTGTGTGGCGGCCCTCTTCCCGGCGGTGGAATGCTGGAATTTAATGCCCGCCGCCACCAGCGCCCGCGGGGCGGCCTGGCTTGGCGATGAGGAAGACAAAGAAGATCAGGCTTCCGAACAGCGCCGTCAGGATGAAGAACACATCCATGAAGGACAGCAGCAGGGCCTGTTGGGTGATGATGCCGGAGATCTTCTGGAGCGCCACGGCGCCGCCGTCGAGACCCAAGGCATTGTAATTGGCCCCGACGTTGTCGAGCCAACTCAGCGCAGCCGGATTGCCGTAGTTCACATGCTCCGAAAGCCGGGCATAATGCTCGTCGGAGCGCTGGGTCAAAGCCGTATTGATGATCGCAAGGCCGACCGCGCCGCCGAGATTACGCGTCAGGTTGAAGAGACCGGAAGCGCCCTGGATACGTTGCGGCGAAAGCGTTCCGAGCGCGATATTGCTGATCGGCACCATGCACATCATCATCCCGAACCCGCGCAGGATCTGCGGCAGAAGCAGTTCGTAGAAATCCCAGTCGGCGGTGATGCCGGTCATCAGGTAGGTGCCCATCGCGAAGGCGCCGAAACCGACCGCCATCAGGATGCGCAGGTCCACGCTGCTCGACAGCCTCCCGACGAGCGGCGCGGAGACGAACATGGCGATACCCGAGACGAACATGGTCTCGCCGATCATCAGCGAATCGTAATGACGGATGCGGCCGAGATAGAGCGGATAGAGATAGGTGAGCCCGTAAAGCCCGACGCCCATGATGAAGGAGAACAGCGATCCGAAGGCGAAATTGGCGTTGCTGAATGCTCGGAGATCGACGATCGGGAACTCGACCTTGAAGGCCCGCCAGAAGAACACCACCGCACCAACAGTGACCAGGACCGCACCGACGACGATCTTGTCGTCGCTGAACCAGTCCTTGTTGTTGCCCTCTTCCAGCACGTATTCCAGCGCGCCGAGGAAGACACCCATGGAAGCAAGCCCCCACCAGTCGAATTTCTTCATCAGTTGAAGCTGCGGCTTGTCGAAGTCGATCAGCGTAAAGGTGACGGCCGTCACGATGATGCCGGGGATGACGTTGACCAGGAACAGCCAATGCCAGGAGAAGGAATTGGAAAGGTACCCGCCGACCGTCGGGCCGATGGTTGGCGCGAGCGTCGCGACAAGTCCGATGATCGGCGACACGATGCTGCGCTTCGACGGCGGGAAGATGGTGAAGGCCGCAGCGAAGACAGAGGGGATCATGCCGCCGCCGATGAAGCCCTGGATGGCGCGGTAGACGATCATCTGGTCGATATTCGTCGCGGTGGCGCAAAGGATGCTGGACAGCGTAAAGCCCGCGGCACAGATGGCGAAGAGGTAGCGCGTCGAGATGATACGCGCCAGCGTTCCCGACAGCGGGATCATGATCACTTCGGCGATCAGGTAGGAGGTCTGCACCCAGGCGATTTCATCCGAACCGGCGGAAAGGCCGGCCTGGATTTCCGCGAGCGAAGCCGAGACGATCTGGATGTCGAGGATCGACATGAACATGCCGAAGACCATCGCGAAGAAGGCGATGAGCTTGCGTCTGTCCATCGGCTGGTCGGCGGGCATCGCCATAGGGGATGCGCCCGCCGTGGCTGTTGCTCCTGCCATGGCCGCTCTCCTTGGTTCTCTTTACTTGGCAGCGACAGCGCCGATGCCAGGCGCAGTGCGGGTGTCGACGTCGACGACGACACTCAGGCCGGCGCGAAGATGCTGACGCTCCAGGTCTTCCTTGGGGATCGAGATGCGCACCGGAACGCGCTGCACGACCTTGGTGAAGTTGCCGGTCGCATTTTCCGGCGGCAGCATCGAGAAGACGGCACCGGAAGCCGGCGCGATCGACACGACCGTGCCGGTGATGTTGTGATCGTCATAGGCATCGACATGCACGCGAACCTTGGAACCCGGCTGCAGATGGCCAAGCTGAGTTTCCTTGAAATTCGCCTCGATATAGAGCTCGGTCAGCGGCACCAGCGACGCGAGCCGCTTGCCCGTCGAGACGAGATCACCCGTCTGGACGGAGAGATTGCCGATGACGCCGTCATAAGGCGCCTTCAGGACAGTGAAGTTCAGATCGCGCTGGGCCTGGTCGCGGGCGAGCTCCTGGGTGCGGATCGTGTTGACCGCTTCGTCGCGCTGCGCATGCAGAAGGCCGATATTGGCCTGAGCCGAGGCAACCGCGGCCTGGCCGGCGACGAGATTGGCGCGGGCCTGTTCGAGCGCGATCTGGGCACTGTCGAGCGCGGCGGCGGTGCCGACGGCGCTTGCCTGCAGGCTCGTCGCGCGCTTCTGGATGATCTCGGCGCCGCGGACAGCAGCTTCGAGAGCGCCTTGCTGGGCCTGGGACTGCTTCAGCGCCGCTTCGCCGCCGACGATCTGCGCGTCGATCCGCAACACTGCGAGATTGGCGGATTCTATGGCGGCCTGCGCCTTGCGAAGTGCGAGCTGGTAGTCGCCGTCGTCCAGCGTGACGAGCGGATCGCCGGCCTTGACGGCCTGGTTTTCGACGACGTTCACCTTGGCGACGTAACCGGAAACCTTCGGCGAGATGACCGCGATATCGCCTTCGACGTAAGCATCGTCCGTCGAAACCAGGAACCGGCCGTCGATCCACCAGTTATAGCCGTACCAGCCGGCGCCACCAAGGAGGGCAAGCGCGATGATCGGCAGCAGGAGGCCGCGGCGCTTCTTCTTTTCCGGCGCTTTGGCAGCGGCCGGGGCCGCAATCGCCTCGGCAGCCGCAGGCTGTTCGGCCGCAGGCGAAGCCTTGCGGGCTTCAGCCTCCGAAAGGTCGACATTTTCCGTCGTCACGGCGCGCAATGCGCCGGTATTGTGAGAGGCCGTCATCTTCATATACCGTCTTGGGAGCGTCTTATTTCATCGAACCGATCGGTTCAGCGACCTTGACTTAGACCTTTCGATGACACATATCAAGAGCAATCGAACCGCTCGGTTCGAAAAGGTTAAAAAAGGGCATCGAAATGGCCAGGCAGACAAGGAAACTGGAAAAAAACGATCCGATTGCCGCCGGACGTTTCGCAGCGGGCGAAGACCCGGCGAAACGGGAACAGATTATCGACGGGGCAAAGAGCGTCTTTATGAAGCTCGGCTTCGACGCGGCGAGCATGAACGACATCACCCGCGAGGCGGGCGTTTCTAAAGGCACGATCTACGTTTACTTCCAGAACAAGGAAGACCTGTTCGGGGCGATCGTGGCGCGCGAACGCGAGCGGATCACCCTGCGTATGCGCGACATCCTCGCAGGCAGTGAGGAAGTCGAGGACGGTCTCTACCGCTTCGGGATGGGATTTGTGACCCATATCACCTCTCCGCAGGTGATCGGCGCGATGCGCACCGTCATCGGCGTCGTCGATCGTCTTCCAAACATCTGTCATCACTTCTTCAACTCACCGTCTCAAAACGTACGCACAGTTCTTGAGGATTTCCTTAAGCGTCATATCGCGCTCGGCAATCTGAAGATCGAGGATACGGACCTGGCGGCGCGTCAGTTCATCGATATGTCGAGCGGCACATTTTTCAAGTTCCGCCTGTTTGGCGATCTCGATGACGTGCCGCCCTTCCGCGAAATCGACCGTGCTGTTACGGGGGCGATCCGGGTATTCATGGCAGCCTACGGCCTGCATAACGCTTCCGTGACGACAAAAACCAAAGAACATGCCTGATTTCAGGAGGTTGTAACGCAACCTCCTCTTGTCTTTGCATCTCCAGTCCTTAAATCGGGACGGCAATTACGCCTTGCGATTGAAAGAAGGGAATGTTGATGCAGGATATCGTCGCGCTGGTTCAGGATCCGGCCGCCTGGGTGGCGCTCGTCACCCTCGTCGTCATGGAAGTCGTGCTCGGCATCGACAACCTGATCTTCATCTCGATCCTCACCAACAAGCTGCCACCCGAAAGCCGCGAACGCGCCCGCAGGATCGGCATCGGCCTGGCGCTCGTCATGCGTCTCGCCCTGCTCGGCACCGTCGCTTGGATCGTCCAGCTTACCAACCCGATCTTCGAGGCCTTCGGCCACGGCTTCTCGTGGAAGGATCTGATCCTGATCGCCGGCGGCCTTTTCCTTGTCTGGAAGGCAACCAAGGAAATCCACCATTCCGTCGATGTCGACGACCATAAGGAAGACCTGGTCGGCGCCGGCAAGGACGTGCTCAAGATGAGCTTCGCATCTGCAATCGGCCAGATCCTGCTGCTCGATCTCGTCTTCTCGATCGACAGCATCATCACCGCCGTCGGCATGACCCCTCACCTGCCGATCATGGTCGTCGCCGTCATCGCCGCCGTCACGGTGATGCTGATCGCCGCCACTCCGCTTGCCAATTTCATCGAGAAGAACCCGACCATCGTCATGCTGGCGCTCGCCTTTTTGCTGATGATCGGCGGCACCCTGATCGTCGAAGGTTTTGGCGTGCACGTGCCCAAGGGCTATATCTACGCCGCCATGGCCTTTTCCGCCGGCGTCGAGGTGCTCAACATGGTGGCGCGCAACGCCCGCAAGAAGAAAAAGGGCAGCGGGACGACGCTGCACTGATGGTGACGTTTCCCTTCCGTCAAGTCGAGCATCGCCTTGATGCCATATTCAGCATATGCTAGATAAAGCATCAAATGGCGCGAGCGACCTTAATCATGGATCGGAAATTTCATCTGGATGATGGAAGGATCATCCAGATGAAGGTCTGGCAGCTTCCGGATCCCAACGCGGAACGTCCACATGGATTGAAATATTCGCTTTTCTTCGGACGCCCGGGAGAGCGAATTATTGGCTACGACAACGAATTTGGGAAAGGCGATCACCGCCATTATCGCGATCATGAGGAGCCCTATCGTTTCGAGAGCCTCGAACGGATGATCGGGGATTTCGAAGACGATGTCCGCCGGGAGTTGAAGGTATGAGCGAAGTTCGGATCCACGTTTCTAATATGGACGCGTTTTTCGAAAACGCGACAAGGGCTGGAGCGCGGATCGACGCCGGCGATTTCAGCCTGCAGCCGGGCGAGATTGCCTTCGAAAGCATGGATCTTCTCTTAAAGGTGCTGACCGCCAATCGCTGGCGGCTTCTGCGCGCCCTGAAAGCGGCTGGCACCTCCTCGATCCGCCAGCTCGCTCATTCCCTGAAGCGGGATTATCGCGGAGTCCATGCCGACGTGGTCGCTCTGGCCGAGGTCGGTCTAATCGAAAAGACTGCGGAGGGTCTGGTCAAGGTTCCCTGGGATCGCATCACGGCAGAAATGGCGATCACTGAAGCGGCCTAGTTGGAAGGCAAAGAATTGCTCCGACTTTGCCGGGCCACTCAGCTCTTCGCCAGTTCCCGCTCGACCGCCTCGACCAGCCGAATGTCCTGCGCATCGACGTCAGGCGCGAAGCGGGCCTTGATCTCGCCGTCGCGGCCGATCAGGAATTTTTCGAAATTCCAGACAATCTCGCCGTCTTCGACTTCCATGCCGAAGCCGCGCAACTTTTCCTTCATCGGGCCGTCGCCGGTGGTCGGAACGCCGGAGCCGGTGAGGCCCTGGTAGAGCGGATGCTTGTCCTCGCCCTTGACAGAGATCTTCGAAAAGATCGGAAATTTGACGTCGTAGGTGAGCTGGCAGAATTCGACGATCTCGGCATCCGTGCCGGGCTCCTGGCCCTTGAAGTTGTTGGCCGGGAAAGCGGTGATCACGAAACCATCGCCGCGCTTGTCTTCGTAGAGTTTTTCGAGGCCTTCATACTGCTTGGTCAGGCCGCATTTCGAGGCGACGTTGACGACTAGCATCACCTTGCCTTTGTATTCCGAAAGCGTGGTCTCGCGGCCATCGGCCAGCTTCACCGGCACGTTCAAAACATCAGTCATCGACAAATCTCCATTTAAAACAATCTGGTCGTTTTGCCGCGACACCCTATCGAAGCGGCACCGGTTGTCCAGTGGACGGGCGCCCTGTCGATCAGTCGCGCCGGAACTTTGAACTCGTCTCCGCATTGATGGGCCCGATCGCCGCGAGCTTCGACCAGTCTCGGTTTTCGGCCGGAGGCGTTTCTGATGGCGGTGGCGATCGGCGCCGGCTGCGATTTCCTCACCCCGGTCGGCCGCCAATGCAACACGCTGGTCTTCGGCCCCGGCGGCTACAAGTTCTCTGACTATCCCCGCCTCGGCCTGCCGCTTTCTTTCCTGATCATCCTCGTCAGCGTGCCGGCACTGCTCTATGTTTGGCCGGTAAGGTAAGGTTCAGGGCCAAAAACCTTGACGCTTGCGGCTGAATATGGCCTAAGCCTGCGCCAATCCGCATTTCAAAAACAGGCTTGGCGCCTTCCCGGCCGCCACAGATAGAGCATTCTTCATGATCGCCACGAAGCCCCGCGTCCGCATCGCCCCCTCGCCGACCGGCGAGCCTCATGTCGGCACCGCCTATATCGCGCTGTTCAACTATCTCTTCGCCAAGAAACATGGCGGCGAATTCATCCTGCGCATCGAGGATACCGATGCGACGCGCTCGACGCAAGAATTCGAGGACAAGGTTCTGGACGCGCTGCGCTGGACTGGCCTGACCTGGGCGGAAGGCCCGGATGTCGGCGGTCCCTACGGACCCTACCGCCAGTCCGACCGCAAGGACATGTACCAGCCCTATGCCCAGCAGCTGCTCGACAAGGGCCATGCCTTCCGCTGCTTCTGCACGCCCGAGCGGCTCGAGCAGATGCGCGAAGGCCAGCGCGCCGCCGGCAAGCCGCCGAAATACGACGGTCTTTGCTTGAACCTGACGGCCGAGGAAGTGACCTCCAAGATGGCGGCCGGCGAAGGCTCGGTCATCCGCATGAAGATCCCGACCGAAGGCTCCTGCGATTTCCATGACGGCGTTTACGGCGACGTTTCGATCCCGTGGGATTCGGTCGACATGCAGGTGCTGATCAAGGGCGACGGCATGCCGACCTACCATATGGCCAACGTCATCGACGACCATCTGATGAAGATCACCCACGTGGCGCGTGGCGAAGAATGGCTGGCATCGGTGCCGAAGCATATCCTACTCTACCGCTATTTCGAGTGGGAGCAGCCGGTGTTCATGCACCTCTCCTTGATGAGGAATGCCGACAAGTCGAAGCTGTCGAAGCGCAAGAACCCGACCTCGATCTCCTATTATTCCGCGCTCGGCTACCTGCCGGAAGCGCTGATGAACTTTTTGGGCCTGTTCTTCATCCAGATCGCCGAAGGCGAAGAGATGCTGACCATGGACGAACTGATCGAGAAGTTCGATCCGGACAACCTCTCCAAGGCCGGCGCGATCTTCGACATCCAGAAGCTCGACTGGCTGAACGGCCGCTGGATCCGCGAAAAGCTGACGCCGGACGAATTCGTCGCCCGCACGCTGGAATGGGCCATGGAGAATAGCCGGCTGACGGAAGGCCTGAAACACTCGCAGAGCCGCATTTCCAAGCTCGGCGAACTGCCGAACCTTGCCGGCTTCCTGCTGTCCTCCGATGTCGGCCTGACGCCGGCCTCGTTTGCGGGCCTGAAGACCAGCCCGGCCGAGACGCTGGAAATCCTCACTACCGTCCAGACGGATCTGGAAAAGATCCTGGAATGGAATGTCGAGACGATCGACGCCGAACTGCGCGCGGTGGCCGACAAGCTCGCCAAGAAACTGCGCGTCGTCACCCCGCCGCTGTTCGTCGCCATGTCTGGTTCGTCGCGCTCGCTGCCGTTGTTCGATTCGATGGCGCTGCTCGGCCGGTCCGTGGTGCGCCAGCGGCTGAAGATTGCAGCGACAGTGGTGGCATCCATGGTGGGCGACGGAAAGTAAGAAACCGCATGCCTTCATATTGAAGGTGGATGTACAGCATACCCCCCTCTGCCCTGCCGGGCATCTCCCCCTCAAGGGGGGAGATCAACCAGAGGCGCCACCTCCGCCCTAACCAGCGTCGAATGCTGGGCATGCGATGACAGAGAGAGGGCGATGAGCAAGCTCCATCCGATCTCCCCCCTTGAGGGGGAGATGTCCGGCAGGACAGAGGGGGGGTAACCCCAACGAAGACAGCCCGAAGAAGGCGAAACACGATGACCGAGAACACGACCGAAACCGCCCTCTCCTCCGACGCCACACAGGTGCGCGCCCAGAAACTCGCTTTGCTTCGTGAAAAGATCGGCGATGTCTATCCGGCGCATTTCCACCGGACGATGACCAATGCGGAGCTGGCCGAGAAATACAAGAACCTGGAAGCGGACGTCGAGACACAGGACATCGTCACCGTCGCCGGCCGGGTTTATTCCTCGCGCAATTCCGGCATGTTCATGGATATCCATGACGCATCGGGCAAGGTGCAGATCTTCTCGCACAAGGATACCACCCCGCAGGAAGCCCGCGACCTTTTGCCGATGGTCGATATCGGCGACATCATCGGCGTCACAGGCGTCGTGCGCCGCACCAAGCGCGGCGAGCTGACCATCAACGCCCAGAACATCACCATGCTCACCAAGTCGCTGCTCCCCATGCCGGAGAAGTGGCATGGCCTCTCGGATGTCGAGCTGCGCTACCGCAAGCGCCATCTCGACATCATGACCAACGAGGAGTCGAAGCTCCGCTTCCAGCAGCGCAGCCGCATCGTCTCGGGCATCCGCCGCTTCATGGAAAACGACGGCTTTATGGAAGTCGAAACCCCCATGCTGCATTCGGTCTATGGCGGCGCCACAGCCGAGCCGTTCAAGACCCATCACAACACGCTGAAGCTCGACATGTACCTGCGTATCGCGCCGGAATTGTTTCTGAAGCGTACGCTGGTTTCGGGCCTCACGGACAAGGTGTTCGAGATCAACCGCAATTTTCGGAACGAAGGCGTCTCGACCCGGCACAACCCCGAATTCACGATGATGGAGTGCTATTGGGCCTATGCCGACTACGAGGACATCATGGACCTCGTCGAGCGCATGTTCTCGACATTGGCCATGACCATCCACGGCACGACCGAAGTGAAGTTCGGTGACAAGGAACTGTCCTTCAAGGGCCCGTTCAAGCGCGTGCCGATGCCCGATGCGGTCAAGGAAGCGACCGGCATCGATTTTCTTGCCATGAAGACTGACGAGGAAGCCCGCACCGCCGCCAAGGCCGCCGGCTTCGCGGTCGAGAAGGATTGGACCTGGGGCGAATGTCTCGCCTTCATCTTTGAGGAAAAGGTCGAGGGCACGCTGATCCAGCCGAGCCACGTGACGCATTTCCCGAAGGACATCTCACCCTTCGCCAAGGAAGTGCCGGGCGAACCGCGCCTCGTCGAGCGCTTCGAGACCTATTGCAACACCTGGGAACTGGGTAACGCGTTTTCCGAACTCAACGACCCGGAAGAGCAGCGCAAGCGCATGGTCGAACAGCTGGAACAGGCGCATGCCCGCGGCGAAAAGGACAAGCAGCTCGACGACGAATTCCTGGATGCGATCGACCAGGGCATGCCGCCCGCGGGCGGCCTCGGCATCGGCGTCGACCGCCTCGTCATGCTGCTGACGGACTCACCGTCGATCCGCGATGTGATCCTGTTCCCGGCGAGACGCGCCAAGGCGGATTGATAGGGTTCGCCTGCCACCAAGGCCACCACGGTCGTCATCCTCGGGCTCGACCCGAGGATCCACCGGCTGGGCATTGCGGATGCTGGGTCCTCGGGTCAAGTCCGAGGATAACGTGGGGAGGCTAAGACCTCCCCCTACTCAATGCACAACCTTGGCCACCGGGTCCTTCGCATCCGAAGCCGAAGCCGCCTCTGCGGGTTTTGCGGGTGCCGCTGGAGCCGGTTGGCCCCTGAGCTTTGCGAGCCATTCGGCGCCGGCGGCGTCCGCGTCCG
>NZ_JALBGW010000119.1:0-14307 GCF_023006485.1 Neorhizobium sp. BETTINA12A | reverse complement strand
GAGACGGCCCGCTCGCGCCTGCGCCGCTTTATCGTCGCCAACGTGACGCCGCCGGTGACCGACCCGCGCACGCTGTCGCTCTGGGCAGCCTTCATCAGCCATATCCAGATCGACCAGAGCTTCGCCGCCATCCACCGCGAAAACTATCTCTCTTTCCTGGAGGCGCTGGAGACGCTGCTGTCCGCCTTCTTCGTCGAGGAAAAGCGGGCTCTGAGCCCCGCCCAATGCCGCACCTATGCGATCGGGGTCAACGCGCTCGTCGACGGCCTCTGGCTGGAGGGAACGCTTGCGGCCGATACGTTTGCGGAACACGAACTCGCAGAAAATGCCCTGATCTCCGTGGAAGCGCTGCTGCGCCTGCAGCCTGGCGAGCTTTCGGCCGAACAACGATAAGAAAAGGAACCACCGATGCGTTATGCCTCGATCACCGACCGCCTCGCCCATCTCGGCTCCGGCCGCTGGGCACTCCACCTGACCGCCCGCCGCATGCAGGCATCGGGCGAGGACATCATCGAACTCACCATCGGCGAGCCGGACGTCAAGCCGGACAAGGCCCTGCTCGATGAGGCAGCGCGCGCCATGTATGCCGGCCGCACCCGGTATTCCAATGGCCGCGGCGAGCCGCCGGTGCTGAAGGCGCTGGTGGAAAAGTATTCGAAACGCCGGCCAGGTGTCACGGAGCGCAATTTCCTCTGTTTCCCCGGCACCCAGACCGCTCTCTATGCCGTCATGACCGGTCTCGTCGAAGCCGGCGACGGCGTGCTCGTCGGCGATCCGCTCTATGCCACCTATGAAGGCGTCATCCAGTCCACCGGCGCGCACATGATCCCCGTGCCGCTGCGTCCGGAAAAGAAATTCCACCTGCAGGCCGAGGACCTCGAACGGGCGATCACGCCGGAGGCCCGCGTGCTCCTTCTCAACACGCCGCACAACCCGACCGGCGCGGTGCTGACTGCCGCGGAAATCGCCGCCATCGGCGACGTCTGCCGCAAGCATGACCTCTGGATCGTTTCGGACGAGGTCTATGAGCAGTTGATCTTCGAAGGCACGCCCTTCGCCTCGCCCTTCGACATTCCGGCACTGGCCGAACGTACCATCGCGGTCTCGTCGATCTCGAAATCCCATGCTGCCCCCGGCTTCCGCAGCGGCTGGGCCGCCGGCCCCGAAGAGTTCTGTGAAAGACTGCTGCCGGTGTCCGAAACCATGCTGTTCGGCGTGCAGCCCTTCATCTCCGACATGACCGCCATGGCGCTGTCGCAGCATTTCGACACCGCCGACGTGATGCGGGAAAATTATCGCCGCCGTGCCACCATCGTCGAAAAGGCCTTTGCCGGCAGCAATCTCGTCAAGCCGATGCCGCCGGAAGGGGGCATGTTTGTTCTGCTCGACGTGACCGCCACCGGGCTCAACGGCGAGGAATTCGCCTGGGAACTGCTGCGCGAGAAAAAAGTGGCCGTCATGCCCGGCACCTCCTTCGGCGCCCAGGCCGCAGGCTTCCTGCGCATCTCGCTGACGGTCCCGGACGATGCGGTTGCAACCGCCATGCACCGTATCGCCGACCTCGCCGGCCGCATCGCGTCCACTGGCAGAGACCGCGCGACAACCCCGATGGCGTGAGCGAAGTTCCCGATTGAAATCCATGAACGAGACGGGCTATGCTCGCTTCGGTTGATTTGAAAACTGCCCATCGGAGGAGCGCAACATGCCCCATGTTATTGTCAAAATGGTCGAGGGCCGCTCCGAAGAGTAGAAGCAGGCACTGACGGCTGAGGTGACCAAGGCGGTCATGACCGCTCTTGGCTCTGCCGAGAGTTCCGTGTCGGTCGCAATCCAGGACTTTCCGAGAGACGCCTGGACGGACAAGGTCTACGTGCCGGATATCCAGGGACAGCCGGAGCTTGTCTACAAAAAGCCCGGTTACGATCCCTTCAAGTAGTCGGCTGATCCTGGAAAATTGGCGGTCTCCTCCGCCGGCGGCTCCCAGCCGAAGACGCTGCGGCCGCCCCATTCGTGCGACTTGCGGAATTCGCCGGCGACGATCTCCTTGAGGTCCGGGCCTGTCACATACCGCTCCATCTGGCGGGCCTGGTCGTCGAGCCGCTTCAGCGCTTGCAACTCTTCCTCGCGGCCGAGCCGGGCCTTGCCGACGGCAGACTTCATCACCTTGATCGTCTCGTCATAAACCTTCAGCGGCACCGGAAACGGATGCCGATCCTTGCCGCCATGGGCGAGCGAGAAGCGCGCCGGATCGGAAAACCGGCAGGGCGTGCCATGCACCACCTCGGCGACCATGGCCAAAGCCTTGACCGTCCGCGCGCCGACACCCGGCATCAGCAGCAGGTTCTCGAAATCCTCCGGGCCGCGATCTGCCGCCGCCGCCAGCGTGCCATGCAGCCGCCTCATGTTGACGTCCTCCTCGCGGACATCGTGATGCGCCGGCATGACCAGATGCGGCAGCATCGGCTGTGCCGGTTCCTTCACCTTGCGCGCTGGCTCGATGGCGATCACCTCGCGGATGATCCGGTCCGGCCCGAGCGTCGCGAGCAGATCGAGCTGGCCCTTTCGGGAGGCTTCGGCACGGTGGTCGGCGAGATTGACGATCTCGCCCTGCCCGCGGCCTTCGATGGCCGCATGCGGAGAATCGACGAAGCTTTTCAAGCCCTCCGAGATCCAGTGGTAACGCCGCGCCTGGCGCTTGTCGCCGTTCATGCCCTGTTGCACCACCACCCATTTGCCATCGTCTGTGACGATGAACCCGTGCAGGTAAAGATCGAACCCGTCCTGCACCGCGGCGCTGTCCACCTTGGCGACCAGACGGCTGGTCGTCGCAAGGCCGCTGCCGTCGATGCCGACGCGGTTGCCGATCGCGATCAGTTCCTCCGGCGTCTTGCGGGAGCTCTGCCCACGGCCGCCGCAGACATGGACGCCGAGCTCGCCGGCCATCGGCGTCAGCCCGCGCTTGAGTGCGCCGAGAACGCTGGTGGTGATGCCGGAAGAATGCCAGTCCATGCCCATAACACAACCGAAGGACTGGAACCAGAAGGGATGCGCCAGCCGCCGCAGAAGTTCGTCGCGGCCGTATTCGATGACGATCGCCTGGATGATGACCGCGCCCAGCTTCGTCATGCGCTCACCGAGCCACCGGGGAACCCGGCCGCCGTGAAGCGGGAGATCGGCGCTGCCTGCTCTTTGAACCATGATCCGCTTATATACGGACGCCCAGGCTCATGATAGAGAAAAGTTCTGCAAACGTTCTCGCAACAGTCCGATCGTCGGCACGTCCGCATTGGCGAAGGCGAAGCGCAGATAGTTCTGCTGGCTCTCGCCGAAATAGGCGCCGGGAATGCAGATCACGCCCGCCTGCCTGGCGAGCTTTTCCGCCACTTCGGCTGAACTCCTGCCTGGGAACGGATGCCGCACGAAGGCGAAATAGGCGCCGATCGCGTCGAGCTTCCAGTCGTTGACGGAGCGCATCACCGCCTTCAAGGCATCGGCACGGCGGCCGATCTCTTGCCGGTTCTCTTCGCGCCAATCGGCGAGAAGTGGCAACGCCTTGGCGACGGCGGCCTGAGCGGCGCGCGGCGCGCAGATCTGCAGGTTGTCCATGATCTTGGCGATCTGTTCGACCGCGACCGGACCGGCGGTGATCGCCCCGAGCCGGTGGCCGGGGATGCAGAACGATTTCGAAAAACTGTAGAGGCTGATCAGTGTGTCTTCCCAGCCGTCGAGACTGAACAGCGCGTGCGGCGCCTGGTCCGCTGTCGGCAGAAAGTCGCGATAGGTCTCGTCGAGGATCAGCCAGATGCCCTTGTTCTGGCAGAGCTCGAAGATCGCTTCGAGCAGCGATGGCGGATAGATCGCGCCGGTGGGGTTGTTGGGCGATACAAGCGCCAGTGCCTTGACGTCGCCGGTGATCGCCGCTTCGAGCCCGACGAGATCCGGCAGGAAACCGTTCGCTGCATCGCAGGCGACGAAAGCGGTCTTGATGCCCATCATCGCCAACGTCGTTTCGTGGTTGAAATAGAAGGGCTCGGTCATCAGCGCCGTATTGCCCGGACCGGCGACGGTCATCGCCGCGCAGACGAAGGCCTGGTTGCAGCCAGACGTGATGTGAATGTTCCTTAGGCCGATACTCGCGCCGTAAACCTCCGAGACATGCGCCGCATAGGCTGTCCGAAGTTCCGCCTCGCCCTCGATCGGCCCATAGCCGGTAAAGGCCTTTGAGGAGCCGGTCTCGCCGAGCAGCTTCAGCATGTCCGGATGGGCCGGATAACCGGGCACGGCCTGAGAGAGGTCGATCAGCGGACCTTTGGACCCGTCATAGGCACGCCCCCAGGCGGCGACGGAGGGAACGGGTGGAGGGCTGAGCTTTTCGATAAGCGGATTGAAGGCAGGCATGATCTTCCGAGAACAGGATTTTCCGAACAGGCAATTGCCAAGATGGGCAATTGATTGCCTTTCTTGTTTATCAGATTATCGGGCGACGCAAGGAGAACCGGATATGGCCGACGAGATTGAGCCCAAGGATTCGAAGCTCACCATCACCAAGCGGAAATGGGCGGAGCAAGGCAAGTTCCTGACCGGCCGGATCGCCAGGCCGGAAACCGACCGCCTACCGCCCGGCCAGCACCTGGTCAAGAACTGGCCGGTCCTCGATCTCGGCCAGCAGCCGCAGGTCTCGCCCGAGCGCTGGAAACTCGACGTGCGCGGCCTCGTCAACAACCGCAGGACCTTGGACTGGGCGGCCTTCCAGGCTCTGCCGCAGACAGAGATGCGCTCCGACATCCATTGCGTGACCACCTGGTCGCGCTACGACAACAACTGGAAAGGCGTTTCGACACACGACTTTCTCGATCTCGTCGATCCGCAAGAGGAGGCGGTTGCCGTCATGCTGACCAGCTATGACGGCTATACCACCAACCTGCTTCTCTCGGATTTCGCCTCGCCGGACGCGATTATCGTCACCGAGTGGGAAGGCAAGCCGCTGAGCGAGGAACATGGCGGGCCGGTGCGGCTGGTGGTGCCGCACCTTTATTTCTGGAAGAGCGCCAAATGGCTGAACCGGATCGAGTTCCTCGACCGGGACCAGGCCGGCTTCTGGGAGAAGAACGGCTACCATATGCGCGGGGACCCCTGGTCCGAGGAGCGTTATTCGGACGACTAACCGAACTGGACGAGGTTGAGCGCCGGCAGCGGGCCACCGGGGAACTGCGCCAGCTTGGCGCCTACCGCAAGCGGCCCGAGATCGATGCCGAAGAAACCGAGCTTGTCGATCAGCCCGGCGACCTCCGACTTCGAGGCCGCATCGTCACCGGAATAGAACAGCACACGCTTGCCGCCTTCGGAAGAAGGATCAGCCTCGAGCAGTTTTGCCAGCAGATGGTTGAAGGCCTTAACAACTCGGGCGCCCGGCACCAGATTTGAAACGATCTCGCTGGAAAGGCGGCCATTGAGTTCAGCCGGCTTGAACAGCGGCGCTTCGATCGGGTTGTTTGCATCGATGACGATCCGGCCGTTCCAGTCCGGCAGGCCGGCAAGGGCAGCCGGCAGCTTCGACCACGGAACCGCGATCAGCACCATGTCGGCACTTGCTGCCTCTTCGATCGTGCCGGCGGAAATCCAGGGCGACAGCTCGGCCGTCAGTGTTTCGAGCGAGGCCGGGCCGCGGCTGTTGGCGATGGTGGCGCGCACGCCGTTTCTTGCAAGCGTGCGGGCGAAGGCTGCGCCGATATTGCCGGCGCCGATGATACCGATGGTCATGATTGCGATACTCCAGTGGTTTCGATGTCAGGAATATCGCGTCTGGATTGCCGCTTGATTAGCCGGCAATAATGCCAATCATCTTCAAGCAACCGTTGAAGGCAGAATCACCGTGGAAAGCCTCGCCAATCTCGAATCCTTCATGCGCAGCGCAGAGCTCGGTGGCTTCTCGGCTGCAGCCAGGCGGTTGGCACTGACGCCCGCGGCCGTCAGCCGCAATGTCGCGATGCTGGAGCGGAACCTCGGCACCCGCCTCTTCCAGCGCAGCACGCGAAGGCTGACGCTGACGGAAGCGGGCGAACGTTTTCTGTCGGAGATCCGCGACCACGTCGAGGCGCTGCAGACCGCGATCGCCGAGGTCTCTTCGGGCGGAGCGGAGCCGGCCGGTGTGCTGAAGGTCAGCATGAGCCCGCATTTCGGAACGGGCTATATCCTGCCGCTGCTGCCGGAGTTCATGGCGCGCTACCCGCTGATCCGTCCGGACTGGACGTTCGAGAACCGGCAGGTCGATCTGATCGCCGAGGGATATGACGCGGCGATCGGCGGCGGGTTTGAGCTGACGCCCGGCGCGGTCGCCCGGGTGCTGGCGCCGGCCCATATCGTGCTGGTCGCTTCACCTGCCTACATGAAGGATAGGCCGATGCCGGCCCATCCGGCGGACCTTGCGAACCTCGACGGCATCCATATGCGTTCTTCCAATACCGGCCGTATTCGCCAATGGGTGATGCGAAATGCCGGCGGCGACGAAGTGCCCGTGGCACTGAGGGAAAAGATGGTGCTCAACGACCCAGCCGCCATTGCCCACGCAGCAAGCCTCGGCCTCGGCGTCGCGATGATCGCGATGCCGGATGCCTTATCGTATATGGAGAGCGGTATGCTCGTCCGCCTGCTGCCCGACTGGTATGCGGATATCGGGCCGATCTCGATCTACTACGCCAGCAAGACGCTGCTGCCGGCAAAGACCCGCGTCTTTATCGACTTCGTGGTCGAGCATTTCCGGAAGGAACGTCTGGCCGAACGCTTTGCCGGCAGCCTCGGGGCATCCAACACGCCGAAGCGAAGATAGGCGCACCCGGCCGAAGCCGGATGCGCCGGATCGATCAGATCAGCTTTTCGAGCGTGATCGGCAGGTCGCGGACGCGTTTGCCGGTCGCGTGGAAGACCGCGTTGGCGATTGCCGGCGCGACGCCGACGATGCCGACTTCGCCGACGCCCTTGCCGCCCAGCGCCGAGGCGCCGTAATCGGGAATGCCGACCGAGATCACCTCGATATGCGGCACGTCCGCATTGGTGGGCACCAGATAGTCGCCCATGTTGTTGTTGACGGTGCGGCCGTTGCGCTGGTCGACGAGACCTTCCTCGAGGAGAGCCTGGCCGATGCCCATGATGATGCCGCCCCGCCACTGGCTTTCGACCAGCCGCGGATTGTAGAGCCGGCCGCAATCGAAGGCCGAGACGATGCGGGACACCCGCACCGTTCCAAAATCCTCATCCACCCTCACTTCGGCGAAATGGGCGCACCAGCTATGCATGGAATATTCGCCCATGGTCGGCCCCTGAACCTTTACCATGCTCGTCCAGGCCTGATGCTGCTCCTGGGCGGTAGCACCTTCCGGCAGCGTATTCCTCAGGATCTCGATCTCGTCGCGACCGAGCGCCGCCATCAGTTCCGAAAGCGTGAGCGACGGGCCTTGGTCGCGGGGAGCGGCAACGCGGCCGCCGCTGAAAGTCAGCGTATTGGCGCCGGTATCGCGCAGCGGCGATTTCTCGTCGTTGAGCGCCAGTCCGATCAGTTCGTCGCGGGCCGCTGTCGCCGCCTTGTGCACGGCGCCGAGAATGGAGCCCGCCAGCATCGAGCCGCCGGCGATCGCCGAGCCCGGCAACCGGGAATCGCCAAGATGGACCTCGACCTGGTCGGCGGGAATGCCGAACACTTCGGCCACCGTCTGAGCAAGGATCGTATAGGTGCCCTGCCCCATGTCGATCGCACCGCTGACGACCTCGACACGGCCGTTGCGCAGGATGCGGATCATCGCCTCGCTCGGCGCCTGAAGGACCGGGAACGTGCCGCAGCCGATGCCCCAGCCGATCAGGGTTTTGCCGTCGCGCATCGAGCGTGGTTCATGGCTGCGCCTCGACCAGCCGAAAGCTTCGGCCCCTTCGGTCAGCGCTTCGCGCAGCCGGCGGGTCGACCACGGTTTCCCCGACTGGTAGTCGTGGTCGGCGTAGTTTTTCAGCCGCAGTTCGAGCGGGTCCATGCCGAGTTTGTAGGCGAGCTCCTCCATCGCACTTTCGATGCCGAACGCGCTGGGGTTCTTGCCCGGTCCGCGTAACGCACCCGGTGTGACGGCGTTGACCGGCACGACCCGATGCTGCGACGAGAAATTCTCTATCCTGTAGAGGATCGGCGTTGCGGCACCGGTCTGCTCAGGCCAATCCGCATAGGTGGAGGTCTCGCTGGCGCCGCGATGGACGATCGCCTGCAGGATGCCGTCTTCCGTCGCGCCAATCTTGATCCGCTGGCGCGTCGCGGCGCGACCGCCATAGTTGGTGAAATTCTGCGGTCGCGTGAGCGCAAGCTTGACCGGCCGGCCGAGCTTCCTGGACGCGAAAGCCGCCACCGCGCCATGGGCGAGCGCCGCCCCCTTGGAGCCGAACCCGCCGCCGATGAACGGCGAGATCAGGCGGACGTTTTCGTAAGGAATGCCGAACCATTCGGAATAGCTGCGCGCCATGCCGTGAGACCACTGGCTCGGCTCCCAGACAGTGATCCGGTCGCCATCCCACTTCACGGTCAGCCCATGCGGCTCCATGGCGACGTGATATTCACGCGGCGTCGAATATTCGCCTTCGATCTGAACCGGTGCCGCCGCAAGAGCGGCCTCGGCATCACCCCATCCGGCGGTGAGATTGTCCATGACCTTGCCTTCGCCAGCCGCCGTATCGTTGAAGCTCGCGACATGCGGCGCCTTCTCATAGGTGATGCAGATCAGCCTTGCCGCCTCGACCGCCTGTTCGCGGCTTTCCGCGACGACGGCGGCGATCGACTGACCATTGTACTGCACCTGCCGCGGCAGCGGATAATACGGCTGGTTTTCCGGGCGATTGCCACCCCAGTCGGAGGCGACCAGGAGACCCATATCGTCATCCGGCGTCAGCACCATCAGCACGCCCGGGGCCGCAAGCGCCTTTTCCGCATCGACCGATATGACGCGACCGGCCGGGATCGTGCTCTGCACGAGAATAGCATAGACAAGGCCTTCGGCCGGATATTCCAGCGCATAGGTCGCACCACCGGTGACCTTCAGATTGCCTTCGAAGCGTGTTTGACGACCGCCGACAGTCCCGTCTGAGGCATCGCCGTGTTTGCGGGGTTCCATGATGGTCATACGAGACCTCCAACTTTCAGGATGGCGCGGGCGACAACGCGCGGCGCAAGTTCGATCTTGTAGTGATTGGCGCCATGCGAAACGGCACCTTCCATGGCGAGCCGGCTCGCCGCCTCGACGGTTTCCGCGCTGAGCACCTTGCCGACCAGCGCCTGTTCGACGTTGCGAGCCCGCCACGGCTTGGTGGCGACGCCGCCCAGAGCGACGCGGATATCGCGAACCGTCTTGCCGTCCGCTTCGAATTCCAGCCCGACTGCGGCACTCGCCGCCGCAAACTCGTAGGACTGGCGGTCGCGAACCTTGAGATAGGTAGAGTTCTTCGCCGCCGCCGAGGCCGGAATGGTGATCGCGGTGATCATCTCGCCGCGCTGCAACGCGGTTTCCCGCTCCGGCGTATTGCCCGGCGTCAGGAAAAAGTCGTCGACCGACACCGTCCGGCCCCCGAGATCGACCACGGCGTCGAAGGCGGCGAGCGCGACTGCGAGGTCACCCGGATAGGTGGCGATGCAGGCATCGCTGGTGCCGAGGACAGCGTGGTTGCGGGTGACGCCGCCAAGCGCCGAACAGCCGGAGCCGGGATTGCGTTTGTGGCAGGCCGGAAACACGTCCGGCTCGCGGAAATACGAACAGCGTGTCCGCTGCAGCAGGTTGCCGCCGATCGTCGCCATGTTGCGCAGCTGGGCGGAGGCCGCCAGCGACAGCGATTCCGAAACTGCCGGGAAAGCGGCACGGATGCCTGGGTGATCGGCAACCGCGCCCATCTTGGCAAGCGCACCGATCGTGGCGCCGCCGGCATCGAGGGTGATCCCGCCGAGCCCGGAAAGGTGGGTGATGTCGATGACGGTTTCCGGCTCCATCACGCCGCATTTGGCGAGATCGAGAAGCGTCGTGCCACCGGCAAGCAGCGCTGAACCGGCCTGGAGCGCCGCCTGCCGGGCTTCATCGGCAGACGAGGCGCGGAGATAGGAAAAGTCTCTCATCACGCCATCTCCGCCGCTTCGCGCACCGCCGCGACGATGCTGTTATAGGCTCCGCACCGACAGAGATTTCCGGACATGTATTCGCGGATTTCCTCGTCGGATCCCGCATGGCCTTCGCGGATGCAGGCGACTGCCGACATGATCTGACCGGGCGTGCAATAGCCGCATTGGAACGCATCATGCTCCACGAAAGCCGCCTGGACAGGGTGCAACTCGCCGTTTTCCGCGGCAATACCCTCGATCGTGGTGATCTGCCGCCCTTCGACCTGGGCTGCAAGCGTCAGACAGGAGAGCACACGGCTGCCGTCGACATGACAGGTGCAGGCGCCGCATTGACCCTGGTCGCAGCCCTTCTTGGTGCCGGTCAGCGCCAGATGTTCGCGCAGTGCATCGAGCAGCGTGACACGCGGTTCGACATCGAGTTCGTGCCGCCCCCCGTTGATATCGAGCGAAAGATGGATGGTTCGTGTCATGGATCAAGCTCCTGCCATTGTCACGAGAATGAGAATTTAAAGCCTGGGACGGACTGGCCAACTGGCTGCGATGCCCTAGATGATGTTCGGCGAGAGAAGCACCGGCACATTTCGGCATGACATCCGTCCCCCTCTGGACTAAGAAGTGGAAGGCACTCCAGATAAACGGAGGCGCCTCCGTTTAAACTAGTGGCTTACTGATTTTCGTCAAGCCCTCATTTGCCTGGAGCAATATTTTGGCCTCGGCCGAGCCGAAGACGACATCGCCCGCATCGACCAAGCTTCGCGCCGATGCCCGCCGTAACCGCGACAGGCTGATCGAGGTGGCGGCCGCAGCCTTTGCGGAAAATGGCGTCGAGACCTCGCTGGAAGATATAGCACGCCAGGCTTGTGTCGGCATCGGCACCCTTTACCGGCATTTCCCGAGCCGCGAGCATCTCGTGGAAGTGGTCTATCGCCGTGAACTCGAAAGCCTGGCCACGGCCGCCACCGAACTTGCCCAAAAACATTCGCCGGATGTGGCGCTTGAGGAGTGGATGCGTCGTTTCGTCGGCTACATCGCCACCAAGCGCGGCATGGCCAACAGCCTGCGCATTCTCATGACGTCGAACTCCTCCCTTTTTTCCGAGGGCTCTGGCCTGATCCGTGGCGCTTTGGAAAGCCTGTTGAAGACCGCCGGCGACAAGGGATGTATCCGCAGCGACATCGAGACAAGCGATCTCCTGCACGCGCTGTCGAGTATCTATTCGATTCCGGAATCGCCCGAATGGCGTGAGCGGTCGCATCGCCTGATCGGCCTCTTGATGGACGGCCTTCGGACCCGCCGATAACACCCGCTCAATGCCTCGGATCTGCTCGGAAACGACCCCGTCGGATAGGCTAGATTTCGCATCTCGATTGAACGGAAAATCAAGCAATCCTCGATTGACAGGTATCCTGTTACTACGCCGGCCCGATTCCAATATTATTGTTATAAAATAAACGGATAGCACAGGTATATTTTCGAACTTTTAGCGCCGAAAATCATCAAAAATCGTTGTACAATATCAAAATTCAATCTGTCGTTAAAGAGTTTGACCTTAATCTTCCGGCAACCGCGTGACCGCCATCCGGTGTAGCGCAAGAGCCGGTATGAGACCGGTTCTCTTCCCACACTGCCAGATATCAGATCTGCGCGTGAAAACGCGTTGCCTCATTCGAGGCTTCACCAATCCGGAGCCGAACCTCATGTCCCGTCTCTCCATTCGCAGCTCGCTCATCGCCGTCTTCGGCGCGATTGCAGCTCTCGTCGCCGTTCTCGCCTGGGCGGCCATATCCTCGCTCTCCAACGTCGCCGGCAATCTCAATACGATTTCCGAGAACTCGATGCCGAGCGTTCAGGCTTCGAAGAATATCGAGACGGCCATTCTCGGAATGACGGTCGCCTATATGGGCCATCTGACCACCACCTCGGACTTCGGCATGGAATCGGCGGAAAAGCTGATCGCCCAGCAATCCGATGCGCTGAAGGTCGCTCTCAACGCCTACAGGCCGCTGATTTCCAGCGATCAGGAAAAGCAGATCATCGACCAGATCCAGGCCGGCATCGACAAATACATCCTGAACGGCCAGAAGATGCTGGACTTCTCCCGCAAGGCTTCGGACGCCCGCGCCCGTGTCGAGATGGAAAAGATGCGCATCACCATCCAGCCAGCGATGGAAGCCGTTACCAAGCTGGTCAAGTCGAACACGGATGAGGCGGCCGTCGAAACCGCAAAGGCGAAGACGACCTACTCCACCGCGCTCACCACGATGGAAATCATCCTCGGCGTCGTTTTCCTGCTGATCGTCGGCGCCGCCGTCTACGTGTTGTCCGGTATTGCCCGTCCGATCCAGCGCATCACCGCTTCGATGAGCGGTCTTGCCGCAGGTGACACCGCCACCGAAATCCCCTTCGCCGGCCGCAAGGACGAAGTCGGCGCCATGGCCGGCGCCGTCGAAGTGTTCCGCCAGGCCGCGATCTCCAACCGGCAGCTTCAGGAAGAGGCCGAAGAAGCTCGCGCCCACGCCGAAGCCGACCGTATCCGCCTGCAGGAAGAGGCGGAAGCCTCGGCCCAGGCCCGCCTGCACGAAGCGACCTCCGGTCTTGCCGCCGGCCTGCGCCGCCTTGCATCCGGCGACCTCGCCTTCCAGCTCAACGAGCCTTTTGCTCCGGATTTCGAAGCGCTGCGCGAAGACCTGAACTCCGCCGTGTCCCGTCTCGGCGCCGCACTTTCCGAAGTCGCCGGCTCGGCCCAGTCGATCGACAGCGGCTCGCGTGAAGTCAGCCAGAGCGCCGACGACCTTTCCAAGCGTACCGAACAGCAGGCAGCCTCGCTTGAAGAGACCGCCGCAGCCCTCGACGAAATCACCGTCAACGTCTCGAACTCTTCCAAACGTGCGGACGAGGCGAAGTCCATCGCGCTGCAGGCAAATTCGAGCGCCGCCCAGTCGGGGGCCGTGGTCGCCAACGCCGTCGACGCGATGCAGCGCATCGAGCAGTCGTCCAGCCAGATCTCCAACATCATCGGCGTCATCGACGAGATCGCCTTCCAGACTAATCTGTTGGCGCTGAATGCCGGCGTCGAAGCGGCCCGTGCCGGTGATGCCGGCAAGGGGTTTGCGGTTGTCGCCCAGGAAGTCCGCGAACTCGCCCAGCGTTCCGCGAGCGCCGCGAAGGAGATCAAGGACCTCATCCGCAAGTCGGGCGCCGAGGTTCAGAACGGCGTCAAGCTGGTGCGCGAGACCGGCGACGCGCTGAAAACGATCGAAAGCCACGTCGTCACCATCAACGAGCATATCAGTGCGATCGCCACCGCCGCCCGCGAACAGTCGGTCGGACTTGCCGAAGTCAATTCGGCCGTCAACCAGATGGACCAGGTGACACAGCAAAACGCTGCAATGGTCGAGGAAACCAATGCCGCCGGCGCCAATCTCGCCTCGGAAAGCACGAAGCTGCGCGATCTCCTCACCCGCTTCAAGCTCTCCGAAGGCGGTCAGCGTTCCGGAATACAGCAGCGGCCGGCCTACGGCTCCGCTCCGGTTGCTGCCGCCCGCAACGCCGTTCCGCAGGAATCGCCGGCCCGTCGCCTTGCGCAGCGCGTCAGCAAGTCCTTTGGCGGCGCCGCGGCTGCAGCAAGCACGGAATCGCAGTGGACCGAATTCTGATCCGCTGATCGAAGCTCAGCTTTTACTGTCGCTCTTCGACGGCCCGGCCTCTGCCATCTGGCGCAGAAGCCGGGCCGTTTCGTCATTGGCGGGAAAGAAGGATTCGACCGCCAGTTCCGACAGCGTCACATCGACCGGGGTTCCGAAAACCGTCGTCGTCGAGATGAAGGATAACAGCCCCGCCTCAGTCCGCAGATCCATCGGCACGGCGATACCCGCATAGTCATGTTTCGCCGCCGCTTTCGGCGTATCTTCCGGCACCGGATAGCCGGAAAGCTCTTCCAGCAATGCCCTGAGAACGCGGTCACCGGTCGCGGCGATCTGCTGGCGGAGCCGTTCGAGCAGGTGACTGCGCCACTCGAAAAGATTGGCAATGTGAGGCGCAAGGCCCTGCGGATGAAGGCTGAGCCGCAGCACGTTCACCCGCCCCTCGATCAGCGAGCGGTCGGCGACATCAGCAAGCAGCGGCGCCACCGCGGCATTCGCGGCCACCAGGGTCCAGTGCCGGTCGACCGCCAG
>NZ_JALBGW010000118.1:0-14511 GCF_023006485.1 Neorhizobium sp. BETTINA12A | reverse complement strand
CCTTGCGGTTGAGGGAGCGGAAGGTCCAGCCACGCGCGGAAAGGACGCGCGCCATATGGCAGCCGATCCCGCCGGTGGCACCGAGAACCAGTGCGATAGGCTTTACGGGGTTTGAGTTCGATAGTTCCGACATGGCGGCAATCCTTCCAGCTGCATGCGTTTCGTTGGCTGGACTATCGCGCCATTCGCCCCTATACGGAATTGGCAGAATTTCTTTAGCATCCATACAAAAATGAATGACATCAGCTGGGACTTTTACCGCACCTTCCTCGCCGTCCTGCGGCTCGGCTCGCTGTCTGCCGCCGCGCGCGAACTCGGCCTGACCCAGCCGACTGTCGGTCGCCATATCGATGCGCTGGAAGAGGCGGTGGGCTACCAACTCTTCACCCGTTCGCAGCGGGGCCTGCTGCCAACCGAACCGGCGCTGGCGATGAAACCCTATGCGGAAAACCTCGCCATCACGGCCGCTGCCATGCAGCGGCTGGCCTCGGGCGAGATCGGAACCGTCAGGGGAACGGTGAGGATCAGCGCCAGCGAAGTGATCGGCGTTGAGGTTCTCCCGCCAATCCTGGCGGCTCTCCAGGACGAATATCCCGGGCTGGAGCTGGAACTGTCATTGTCGGACGAGCTGGAAGACCTTTTAAGGCGCGAGTCGGATATTGCCGTGCGTATGACCAGCCCGGCCCAGGACGCGCTCGTCACCCGCCATATCGGCGAAATCCCTCTCGGGCTTTTTGCTCATCGCCGTTATCTGGACCGACATGGCGTTCCGCAAAGCCCTGAAGACCTGGCCACCCACCGGCTGGTCGGCTTCGATCGCCCCACCGCCTTCGTTCGCGCCGCTGCGGACCGTATCCGCATGACCTCCCCGGCCTTTCCCGATATAGAAAATATCCGCTGGAGCTACCGGGCGGACAACAATCTCGCGCAACTGGCGGCGATCCGCGGCGGTGTCGGCATCGGCATCTGTCAGGTCGGCATCGCCCGGCGTGACCCGGATCTGATCCGGGTGCTGCCCGACGTCTTCGAACTGCCGCTCGATACCTGGGTCGCCATGCACGAAAACCTGAAATCGTCCCTCCCCTGTCGCGTCACCTTCGACGCGCTGACCAAAGGCTTGCTGGACTATGTCCGCGGCTGACGTTTTCAGTGGGTGGTCGGCGCCTCGTCGCCATCCATGACCTCGGCCTCGGGCCGGTCGCCACCCTCGCTGTATTCGGTGTGCCAGATGCCCTTTTCGTCCTGCCAGCTGATTTCTTCCGGCTCTCCGCCGACCTGCTGTTCGGCCGCTACGATGCGGGCCGCCTGCAAAGCGTCTGAATGGCTAGGAAAGGTTTCCGAATAGACGTCGCCTTGCCGATAGGCCCAGCCGCCATCATGCGGCACGACTTTATAGGTAACCTTGGTCATACTCCCTCCTGTCTTTCATGGCTGCCTTGATCCATTCGGATCCTTGTCCTGTCGCGGCATCGGCGTGAAAAATTGAAAAGGTGCCACGAAGTTCCAAGCCACATCGCAAATCACGTCATAAATTATGGCATCAAAGACCGCCGACCGCAAATCTTCGAGGCGAAAGCGGAACCGTGCTTGATGCCGCAGGTTGCCGCATTAGATTGTCATCGGCCAAGGTCAGGAGCGGAACGTGGGTTTGTTGTCCCTGCTGAAGCAGGAAAGGTTTCTCATCGTCGCGCTTACCTCGGGCTTCGTCGCCTATTCCGTCGAGCATTCCGTGCTCGAGGCCGGCAAGACGGCGTCGTTGATCACCGCAGCCGTCCTGATCGGCATCATCATCCTCGCCTCCACCCGTGTCGCCCACCATGCCGAAATACTCGCCCACAAGGTCGGCGATCCCTATGGCACGATGATCCTGACGCTGTCGGCGGTAGCGGTCGAGGTGCTGATCCTCGCCATCATGATGGGAAACACCAGTTCCCCTACCCTGGTGCGCGACACGATCTATGCGGCCGTCATGCTGGACATCAACGGCATCCTTGGCCTCGCCGCCCTGCTCGGCGGCCTGCGCCATGGCGAGCAGCCCTATAACGACGATTCCAGCCGCACCTACAGCGTGATGATCCTGACGGCCATGGGCATTTCCATGATCGTCCCGGAATTCATCCCCGGCGACCGCTGGCACTATTATTCCGCCTTCACGATCTGCGCGATGATCGCGCTCTATGCGGTCTTCCTGAAGATGCAGGTCGGGCCGCACAGCTATTTCTTCAGCTACACCTATCCGCGCGCTGCGAAGCCGGCAACCAGCACCCGGACGCCGCGGGCGGAAACCGAGCACGAATCCGCGGCGATCTCCATCGGCGTCATTCTTGTCGGCGTCCTGATCATCGGCTTCCTTGCCGAATTCATGTCCACGCTCATGAATGCCGGGCTGGAGGGCAGCGGCGCGCCGCTGACATTGATGGCTGTCGTGGTTGCGGCGATTTCCGCAGCGCCCGAAATTCTGACCGCCCTGCGCGCGGCACTGCGCAACCGCATGCAGTCCGTCGTCAACATCGCCATGGGCGCGTCGCTGTCGACCGTCATCCTCACCGTGCCTGTCATGGAGAGCATCGCGCTCTACAGCGGCCAGCCGTTCGTCATGGCGATGACGCCGGTCCAGACCGTCATGGTCACCGTCACCCTGATCGCCGCCGCGATCAACCTCAACGACGGGCAGACGAACGCCATCGAGGGCATGACCCACTTCGTTCTCTTTGCGACATTCGTGATGCTGACGGCACTGGGCCTCTGAGCGAAAAAGATTCCGCGTCAAAGGCTTGCGCGCGGGAACGGAATCGGGTCGTGAAGAGGTTGAATCAATGTCTGAAATATGGTCGTGTCCGCCGCGGCGAAGGCCGGCTTCACAGCCGGTTGTCCAGCAATGGGCACGATCACCATGTTGCGCATGAAGGAGATTTCAAATGTCTACACCTCCCTACAGAGCCGACCACGTCGGTTCGCTGCTGCGTCCCGCGTCCGTCAAGGACGCCCGCAAGAAGTTCTACGAAGACAAGAGCATTTCAGCGGACGAGTTGAAGGCCGTCGAAGATGAAGGCATCCGGGAACTCGTCAAGCTGCAGGAAAGCGTCGGCCTGAAGGTCGTGACCGACGGCGAAGCCCGTCGCCACTTCTGGCACTACGACTTCCTCGGCCTGCTCGACGGCATGGAATTCGTCACCCGCGAAGCCCACAAGGGCGTCACCTTCCACGGCGTCAAACTGCCGCCGACCTTCCCGACCATCAACGGCAAGCTCGACTTCCCGGACGATCACCCGCATCTGGAACACTTCAAGTTCCTCGCCGCCAACACCAAGATGACGCCGAAAATCTCCATCCCCGGCCCGAGCGTCGCCCATTACCGCACCGCTCGTGCTGACGTCACCTATCCGGAATACCAGGATCAGGAAGCGCTGTTCGCAGCTCTCGCCCGCACCTATGCCAAGGCTGTGCAGAAGTTCTACGACGCCGGCTGCCGTTATCTGCAGATGGACGACATCTACTTCGCCTATCTCGGCGACGAGAAGCAGCGCGCCATGAAGCGTGAGGAAGGCTACGATCCGGACTGGCTGATCGAGAAATACGCATTGACCATGCATGAGGCGATCAAGGATCGCCCGAAGGACATGCTGATCGGCATGCATATGTGCCGCGGCAACTTCCGCTCCACCTGGGCTGCCGAAGGCGGCTATGATGCGGCGGCCGACGCGATCTTCAACAAGACCGGCGTCGACATGTTCTTCATGGAATACGACACCGAGCGCGCCGGCGGCCTACAGCCGCTGAGCCTGCTCCAGAAGGGTTCGAAGCAGCGCGTCTATCCGGGCTTCATCACCACCAAGACCGGTGAACTGGAAACGCTCGACTCGCTGCGCCGCCACTTCGACGAAGCCTCCAAGTTCGTCGACATCGACCAGCTCGGCATTGCGCCGCAATGCGGTTTCGCCTCGACCGAAGAAGGCAATTCGATCACCGAGGACGACCAGAAGCGCAAGCTGGAACTCGTCGTTCAGACCGCCGAAGCCATCTGGGGCACGGCCTGATCCACTCCTCCGGCCGCAGGTATCGATTTAACTGCGGCCGGCTCTTGAGAATTCGCGTCACCGCCCGACGTTCTCCTGACAAATAAACTCAGGGAGACTTTTAAAATGGGTATATTCGACAAGATCAAGAACGCGATTTGGGGCGGTCATGCCGAAGCGGCGCAGTCCGCCACGCCCGCCGAACCTCTGAAACCCGCCGCTCCGGTTTCCGCATCCGCTGCACCGATGGCCAATCCGACGCCGATCCCATCGGCAGCGCCCGCAGCCCCCTCCTCGTCGGCTCCGGTCGACATCACGCCCATACTCGACGCCGCCGTCAAGAAGAGTGGTCAGAAGCTCGATTGGCGCAAGTCGATCGTCGACCTGATGAAGGCCCTCGATCTGGACTCCAGCCTCACCGCCCGCAAGGAACTGGCCGCCGAGCTGCACTATACCGGCGACACCAACGACTCCGCGACAATGAACGTCTGGCTCCACAAGGCGCTGATGAAAAAACTCGCCGAAAACGGTGGCAAGGTCCCGGCTGAACTCGCCGACTGATCCTCGACCTCCCCCGAACGCATCGAGCCCGCTTTCACCGGCGGGCTTTTGTTCACGGCACGTCAATAAAATAATCTTGAACGAACTGTGTTCGGCGCTTGCCGATGAACGCCCTAGATGAAGGCCATTGCCGATGCTCCTTCGCCGCGTGCGGGGTGTCATTGCAGGCCTCGGCGGTAATCCGCCCATTGAAAGGGAGTCTATAATGAAACGCCTCAGTCTTCTCCTGACCGGTTCGGCCCTCTCGCTTGCCTTGGTCGCCGGCCCCGTTTTTGCTCAAAACGCCGGCCAGCCCGCGGAAACCAAAGCGCCAAACGCTCGCGACCAGAAACCCGCCTTCGCCAACCAGACGCGTGCTCCGCAGCCGGCCCGGATGCCGAAGATCACCCAGGAAGTGATCGCCGACGGCCTGCCGCATCTCTGGGCGATGGAATTCCTGCCCGACGGCCGCATGCTGGTAACCGCCAAGCAGGGTGCCATGCACATCATCTCGGAGGAAGGCGAAGCGGGACCGAAGATCGAAGGTGTGCCGAAAGTGCTTTCCGGCGGCCAGGGCGGTCTGCTCGACGTGGCGCTTGCCCCGGACTTTCCGACCTCCGGCACGATCTTCTTCTCCTTCTCCGAACAGCGCGACGACGGCAACGGCACGTCGGTCGCCTCGGCCAAGCTCGTTCCTGACGATCGCGGCGGCGGCAGGCTGGAAAATCTCAGAGTCATCTTCCGCCAGATGCCGAGCTACGACGGCAACAAGCATTTCGGCTCACGCCTCGTCTTCGGGCCCAAGAACGAGCTCTACGTGACGGTCGGCGAGCGTTCCGATCCGCAACCGCGCGTACAGGCCCAGGATATCGCGAGCGGCCTCGGCAAGATCTTTCGCATCGACATGAACGGCAAGGCGCTGCCCGACAATCCGTTCGTCGACCGCCAGGGCGCCCGGCCGGAAATCTGGTCGCTCGGGCACCGCAACCTGCAGTCCGCCACCCTCGACGGGCAGGGCTGTCTCTGGACAGTAGAACACGGTCCACGCGGCGGCGACGAACTGAACCGCCCGGAAGCCGGCAAGAATTACGGCTGGCCGGAAGTCACCTACGGTATCGACTATAGCGGCAGGCCAATCGGCAAGGGCATCACCGCCATGAAGGAGACGGAACAGCCAGTCTATTTCTGGGACCCGGTGATCGCTCCGTCCGGCATGGCCTATTATGACGGCGACGCCATCCCGGAATGGAAAAATTCCTTCCTGATCGGCGGCCTCGTCGCCCAGGGCATCGTGGTCGTCCACATGGACGGCGACAAGGTGGCCTATGAGGAACGCGTACCGCTCGGCGCCCGCATCCGCGACGTCAAGGTCGGCCCCGACGGCGCCGTTTATGCGGTGACCGAACAGCGCGGCGGCGGGGAATCGACGATCGTGAAGCTGACCAAGAGCTGATGAGCATCGGGCGCCGCTCGCCTAGAATTTGAATGCGAGGTGATGTCCGACGAGCGCCCGGTCGATCGTCACCAGTTGCAACCCCTCGACCTGGCATTGCGCTAAAAGCAGCCGGTCGAAGGGATCACGCGTTTCCGGCTCCGGTTCGGCGGCAGTGATGACATGGGGAATATCGATGCGCAGTATAGTGAAGCCTGCACCCTCCAGAACGATCTGCATGTCTTCCAGCGGTACGCCCGGATCAAGCTTTCCGAGACGGGACTTGATGGCAATCTCCCAGAGGCTGGCGACACTCACGAAACCGGAAAAATCTGCGGCGCTGACCAGCTTGCTTATATTGGGGAAGCGTTGACGCGTGTCGCCCCGCAAAACAGCGAGAATTATATGCGTGTCGAGAAGACACCGCTTCGTCAAGGCAATGGCCTTAACAGGAAATCTTCCGGCAGCGGATCGTCGAAATCATCGGCAATATAGGGAACGGGATGGGTAATACCCCGGGCACGAAGATGGGCCTGTATTGCATCAAGATCAATCCCGCCTTTCTTCTCCGGCGACCCTTGATGCGGCACGATATCGAACACCGGCTTGCCGTCCCGTGTCACCGTCACGGTCTCGCCCTGCTCCACATCCTGGGCAAGTTCGTCGAGACGGTCCTGAGCTTCGCGAAGAGAAACGGTTTTCATAACCGAAATGTATGTCCGGTCGCCCCCGTGGTCAACGGACGCCTGAAAGCAACGAAGCCCGCCGTCGCCGGCGGGCTTCGTGCAGAAATCGCCAGAGCTTACTTGCAGTTTGCGCAGAAGCGCTGGATCCGCTTGCAGGCTTCTTCGAGCTGTTCTTCCGAAGCCGCATAGGAAATGCGGAAATTGGGGCCGAGGCCGAAGGCCGAACCGTGGACGACGGCCACGCCTTCGGTTTCCAGAAGCTCGGTGACGAAATCTTCGTCGGTCTCCATGACCTTGCCCGACGGCGAAGTCTTGCCGATCAGACCGGCGCAGGACGGGTAGACGTAGAAGGCGCCTTCCGGAGACGGGCAGACGATGCCCTTCGCCTGGTTCAGCATCGATACCACCAGGTCGCGGCGGCCTTCGAAGATCTTCTTGTTCTGCGGGATGAAATCCTGCGGACCGTTGAGCGCCTCGACGGAAGCCCACTGGGCGATCGTGCAGGCGCCTGATGTCTGCTGGCCTTGGATCATATCCATCGCCTTGATCAGTTCGAGCGGGCCGGCCGCATAACCGATACGCCAGCCGGTCATCGCATAGGCCTTGGAAACGCCGTTCATCGTCAGCGTGCGGTTGTAGAGCTTCGGCTCCACTTCCGCCGGCGAGACGAACTTGAAGTCGCCGTAAGTCAGGTGCTCGTACATGTCGTCGGTCAGCACCCAGACATGCTCATGCTTGAGGAGCACATCGGTCAACGCCTTGAGCTCGTCATGGCTATAGGCCGCGCCCGACGGGTTGGACGGCGAATTGAACAGGAACCACTTGGTCTTCGGCGTGATCGCCTTTTCAAGATCGGCGGCTGTCACCTTGAAGTTGTTTTCCTGGCTCGCCTTGATGATCACCGAGGTACCACCGCAGATGGCAACCATCTCCGGATAGGAAACCCAGTAGGGTGCGGTGATGATGACTTCATCGCCAGGGTTCAAGGTCGCCATGAAGGCGTTGAAAAGAATCTGCTTTCCGCCAGTGCCGACGATCGTCTGGGCCGGCGTGTAGTCGAGATTGTTTTCGCGCTTGAACTTCTTGGCGATCGCCTCGCGAAGCTGCGGAATGCCGGAGACCGGCGGATATTTGGTCTCGCCGCGATTGATCGCGTCGATGGCGGCTTTCTTGATGTTTTCCGGCGTATCGAAATCCGGCTCGCCGGCACCAAGCCCGATTACGTCGCGGCCCTTTGCTTTGAGGTCGCGGGCTTTCTGGGAAACGGCGATGGTGGCAGAGGGCTTTACGCGGGAAAGTGCGTCGGCAAGAAAGGCCATAATCTTCGTCCTGAAGAGCTGTTGGAACAAGGCGGCATCGCGCGCCGAAAACCGCCCGTACGCTCTATGTCTAAACTATGACGCCGTTTCAAGCATAAAGCTTGAATGAGAACCATGAAAGAAGCTGATTAAAACCTTCGAAACCTTGTTTACAGCCGCGTAACCCTTGGCTGCTACAACCAGAAGGGATGGATAACGGAAATCGACGGGCACGGGCATGACGCCGAGAAGCATCTTCGCCAATCTGGTTCGCAGCGACAACGGGTCGTTTTCCACCGTCTACGGCCCTTTCCTGCTGCAATCCGCGCTGCAGCCGATCCTTCGCTCCAGTCCGGAAACCGGCCTTGAAATCGAAGCTTTCGAGGGTCTGCTGCGCGCCTCCCGCGACAACGAACCGGTGTCGCCGGCCGAGTTCTTTCCGCTCGTGTCCCCGGTCGACATGGCCGATGTCGACAGCATCCTGCGCACCATTCACATCTTGAACACCGGCCGGCTGAACCGGTCCCGCGCCGGGATCTTCGTCAAGTTCCATCCCGGCCTCTTCCGCACGTCCCAGGAAATGCGCCAGGAAGTCGATCGCATCAAGGTCGCCAGCCACGAGGCTGGCCTGGCGCCCGATCGGATCGTCTGCGAAATCTCCGAAAGATCCGGCGCGTCGGACGACATTGTCGTCGCCTTCACCGAGCACATGCAGGCGGTCGGCTTTCGCATCGCCATCGACGACTACGGCGCCCGCGATTCCGATCTCGACCGTCTGAAGCGCATCAAGCCGGACTACGTGAAATTCGAGGCCGCCTGGGTGCGCGACTTCCTCGACAATTCCGCCGGTTACGCGTTGCTGCGCGTCATCGTCCGGCAGATGCTCGACGATGGTATCGACCCCATCTTCGAAGGGCTCGAAGAGCTCTGGCAGGTGGATCTGTGCGAGGAACTGGGCGTGCCACTGATGCAGGGTTATGCCCTTGCCCGGCCCGAACTGGCACCGACGACATTCAACGAGAACTTTCCGGAAAGTTTTGCCGACTTCGCGCCGCCCCAGGCAGGCGGCAACGACATCACACTCGGCATCGGCCGGGCCGCAGTCGTTGCCCCTCCTCCGGTTCTCCCAAAGCCGGTATTCGCAAGATCTGCCCGTGCCTTCGGCCGCCGGCAATCAAACGGCGAATGATGCGGCAAACGGCAATTTTCACGCCCTGGACGGCTGCCGCCGTGGCGGCGATCATCGATACCTAAGCAGCCTTCGCGCCGCCTGAAACCTTTGAATGGCGATTTTTTCTTTTCGCGCCCTTAGCGCCAAAATGGCACAGAACAGGGTTAAGGAAGCATTGCCGGCGATGGATTTGCGTCCCCGGGGTGCAAAGAAACGCGCAAAGCCCGCATTTTCAGGGGTTCTGGCGATCTGCAATTTCTCATTGTGGCAACAGTTCAAAAAACTTTTTCTTGCCAATTTTCGATAAACACAGCACTCTGTGCAAGTTCGGGCAATTTACGAGCATGGGAAGACCTATAATGACGCGCTCCGAAGGCGCTAAGACTTCGGGCGGTAGGCCGGGGGCGGAGATTTCAAAGCAATTCCTTCCGGTCATCGCGGTAAAGACAGGGACCCTTTCTTAAAGCTGCCTGCCGCCGCCCTTCGGGGCTACACTGTGATGCTGTCCGCCGCTGAACACGGACAGAGAGAAAAGGACCTGCTGCATGGCCGAGACTGGCACTGTAAAATTCTTCAATACCGACAAAGGCTTCGGCTTTATCAAGCCTGACAATGGTGGCGCCGATATCTTTGTTCATATCTCTGCCGTACAGGCTTCCGGCCTGTCCGGATTGTCGGAAAACCAGAAAGTAAGCTTCGACACGGAACCGGATCGTCGCGGCAAAGGCCCCAAGGCCGTCAATCTGCAGATCGCCGGCTAAGCCTTCCGAGGCTTGCCATTTCGAGTTGAAGCCCGGCAGAAGATGCCGGGTTTTTTTTAAACCGACGTGTGTTGCGGCTTCGGTCCACCGAGGCCGCGCAGGAATGGATTGGTGCGCCGTTCGTCGCCGATCCTGCTGCCCGGCCCGTGGCCGCAGATGAACCCGACCTCGTCGCCGAGCGGCAGAACCTTGTCGCGGATCGAGGCGAGCAGCGTATCGTGGTCTCCGCCCGGCAGATCCGTGCGCCCGATCGAGCCGTTGAACAGCACGTCGCCGAGATGTGCGAAACCCTGGGCTCTGTTGTAGTAGATCACGTGCCCGGGCGCATGTCCGGGGCAATGGAAAATCTCGAACACATGCTCGCCGAACGAAACCTTGTCTCCTTCGTTCAGCCAGCGGTCCGGCACGACGTTGCGCACCGCCATCTTCACCCCGAATTTTTCCGCCTGCGTCTCCAGGCGCTGCAGCAACGGCAGGTCCGCCTCGTGGGGACCGATCACCTGGATACCCAGCGCCTCGCGCAATTCGTCCGCGCCGCCCGCATGGTCGATATGCCCGTGAGTCAACCAGATTTCCGTGAGGGTGACGCCGTTTTCCTTGATGACCTGAAGGATGGTCGGTACATCGCCGCCCGGATCGACGACCACGCCTTGCTTAGTCTCGTCGTCGAAGAGGATCGTGCAGTTCTGCTGGAATGGCGTAACCGGAATGATTCCGGCCTGTAACTTGCCCATGGTGCCTCGGCCTAAACGATGATGCTCGCCGGGGGTATACCGATAAACGCCAGGCATTTCAGCCTAAAAGATCAATTCGAGGCAAGGGTCGTGTAATGGGCGTCAGCGGAAACCGGCGGCGCGAGCGATACGGTGGCGATCAGGAAAGCCGCAACCAAGATCTTCAGCACGAAAACAGTCATCAGCAAGCTCTTGAGCGGATGGGAGGGGCTCGATGTTTCCATCCGGATCGGGGGCAGCGCGGCAAAGGTCTGGGCGGTCATCGTCTGGGTCGTCATGAGGTCTCTCCGGTGTTCATGGCGGGATCAATGGACTGGCGGCATAAAGGTTCCGTGCCTCTTTATAGCTGTGGCACCCCCGCCACAGCTTGCAGAATCCACCCGCATTCGGCGGAACCACCGGGACACGCGGGGTGTTACCCTGCCAGTCAATATGAGGAGAAAATCCATGACGACTTGGTTGAAATGCCCGGAATTGAAGTGGCTTGGCCTCGGCGCCGTCCTTTCGGCGCTCGCCCTGCCCGCCCAGGCGCAGATGACCACCACGACCGCCTCGGACATCATCGTCCGCTCCGGTCCCGGCCAGAACTATCCCGAAATCGGGATGGCCACCCGCGGCAGCCCGGCGATGATGGACGGTTGCCTCAAGGGCAGCAAATGGTGCCGCATCGACGTCAACGGCATGCGCGGCTGGGTCTACGCGGAATACCTGACAATCCGCCACAACGGCTCGGCGGTCGCGGTTGAGGAATATCGCACCCAGTACGAAGTGCCGTCCGTCACCTATGAGACGACCGCAAGCGTCGCTCCGCCGGCCCCCGTCCCCGGTCCGGGCGATATCCTGCTCGGCCCGGTCGGCGCCGTCGAGCCTGTCGACCCGCCGGAAACCGTGATCAGCTATATAGAAGAGCACCCGGCCGAGCCGGTCTATGTCCGCAACGAAGTGGCAATCGGCGCGACGTTGCCGCCCGGCGTCGTGGTCCGGCAGGTACCCGACTACGACTACGATTATGTCGTGGTCAACGACCGACCGGTTCTTGTCGATCCCGGCACCCGCCGCATCGTCCACATCTACGAGTGAGCTTTATCGCAAGGGGCGCTGTCTGGCAGCGCCCTTGTCCCATGGCCCGCGGCCACTCGCCTTCCCCAACAAATGCTGTTGATTGTTCAGCCTGTTCGCGCTTTATGACATGCGTCAGGTTACACTGTGAAATCAGCAAATAAGAGCTTCGGCTCCACGGGCATCTGAGCGTGGGGCACAAGAGCCATAAAGGGAAAGGAAACGCGAGTGTCGCGCGCATCGACGGGAAAAGCCGTCAAGAAGGTCCTGCCGACAATGCCGGCAGTCGACGAAGCCCAGATCGACTTCGAGACCATCGAACTGCTTTTCTTCGCCTACCGTGATTTCGTGTCCGATCCGGATGCGATCCTCGCCAAGATCGGCATGGGCCGCGCCCACCACCGCGTCGTCTATTTCGTATCCCGCCAACCGGGCATGATGGTCACCGACCTTCTCGATACGCTGCAGATCACCAAGCAGAGCCTCGCGCGCGTCCTCAAGCAATTGATCGAATCGGGTTATATTCGCCAGATGGCCGGCGCCAAGGATCGCCGCCAGCGCAGGCTCTACCCGACCCTTGCAGGCCGTGAACTGGCGCTCGCCCTTTCCGAGCCGCAATCGCGCCGTATCGCTCGCGCCATGGAGGAACTGACCCCGGACACGCGGGCCTCGGTCAAGGAATTCCTGCGCCGCATGCGCGGCCGCGACGAAAGCCTCGAGCCTGTCGACAGCGATATGGATTAAGTGGGACCTTTGAGATGACGAAACTGCAGCCTTCCGACGATGCGCCTCATCTTCTCGTGGTCGACGACGACACGCGTATCCGCGATCTCCTGAACCGCTACCTGATGGAACAGGGATTTCGCATCACCGTCGCCGGCGATGCAGCCGAGGCCCGCCGCAAGCTCGAAGGCCTGCATTTCGACCTGATCATCCTCGACGTGATGATGCCCGGCGAATCCGGCATTTCGCTCACCCAATCGCTCTACCAGAAGAAGACGGTGCCGGTGATCCTGCTGACGGCCCGCGCCGAATCGGAATCCCGCATCGCCGGTCTCGAAGCGGGCGCCGACGATTATCTGTCGAAACCCTTCGATCCGCGCGAACTGGTCCTGCGCATCAACAATATCCTGCGCCGCAGCACTTCGCCCGATACGCCGAAGATCGAGCAGATCATGTTCGGCCCCTTCACCTTCTCGATCCCGCGCAAGGAATTGCGCAGGGCCGCCGAAACCATCCGGCTGACCGATCGCGAACAGGAGATCATGCTTCTTTTCGCGCTGCGCGCCGGCGATACCATTCCCCGCCACGAGCTGATCGGCGATGACGCGGAGGTCGGCGAGCGCACGATCGACGTGCAGATCAATCGTTTGCGGCGTAAGATCGAAGAGGATCCGGCCAACCCCGTCTATCTCCAGACGGTGCGCGGCATCGGATACCGGCTGAGTATCGATTAGCCGAAGAGACCCGGCACAGGCTGAAGGCAGGATGGCATTTTTTGACTCTCTGAAGCGCGACATGGACCGGCTCACTTTGCCGGGCTGGCGGCCGATGACCCGCTGGCTGCGCCGCCGCCTGCCGACCGGGCTCTACACCCGCTCGCTTTTGATCGTCATCCTGCCGATGCTGCTCCTGCAGGGCGTCGTCGCCTCCGTCTTCATGGAACGGCACTGGCGCATGGTCACCGAACGCCTGTCGGAAAGCACCGTCCGCGATATCGCCGGCATTATCGAGGTGATCCAGGCCTATCCCCAGGATAGCAACTACGATGCCATCAGCCGCATCGCCAGCGACGCGCTGAACCTCACCATCGCGGTCGAGGAAAACGGCCAGCTACCGCCGCCCCGCTCCCGCCCCTTCTTCGCCATCCTCGACGACATCCTCGCCGAGCAGATCACCCGCCAGATACAGATGCCCTTCTGGATCGATACGGTGGGCGACAGCCGACTCGTCGAGATCCGCATCAAGTTCGACACCAGGGTGTTGCGCGTTTTCGTCCGCCGCGGCTCCACCTATGCCTCGAACACCCACATCTTCCTCGTCTGGATGATCGGCGCCGCCTTCGTTCTGGTCATCATCTCTATCCTTTTCCTGCGCGGCCAGATCCGGCCGATCCTGACGCTTGCGAGCGCTGCCGAGAGCTTCGGCAAGGGGCAGAGGACCGACGGCTTCTCCCCGCGCGGCGCTGAAGAAATCCGCCGCGCCGGGCTTGCCTTCATCCAGATGCGCGAACGCATCGAGCGGCAGATGGAACAGCGCACCGCCATGCTCGCCGGCATCAGCCACGACTTGAGGACCATCCTCACCCGCTTCAAGCTGCAGCTGGCGCTCGCCGGCAACAAGCCGGAACTGGCCGGCATGGGCCAGGACGTCGACGATATGCAGTCGATGCTGGAAGGTTATCTCGCCTTCGCCAAGGGCGAAGCTGAAGAGGACTTCGGCGAGTTGCGCCTGAGCGAGCTGCTGCAAAAGCTGTGCCTGGAATTTACCCTGCATGGCAAGACCATGACCTACGAGATCGACGGCGAGGACGAGATCGCCGTGCGCCCCAACGCCTTCACCCGGCTGGTCGCCAACCTCGTGTCCAACAGCGAGCGTTACGCCAAATCGCTGCATGTGGACGCGCGGCACAGCGCCAAGTGGCTGACGCTGACACTCGACGACGACGGCCCCGGTATTCCGGCAGGGTCGCGCGAGGACGTCTTCAAGCCGTTCTACCGCCTCGACGAAGCCCGCAACCTCAACGCGTCCGGCACCGGCCTCGGCCTGGCGATCGCTCGCGACATTGCCCGCGCCCATGGCGGCAACGTCACC
>NZ_JALBGW010000117.1:0-14530 GCF_023006485.1 Neorhizobium sp. BETTINA12A | reverse complement strand
CAATCGAGCTTGGTAAGGCCGTAGCCGATAACTCCGAAAATCGCCATCACGACCAGGCGGCGGCAATGCCGTACCAGACAGCACTCCAGAGGAGATGCGAGGTGGCGAGCATCGACTGCGCCGCGATTTCGGCGAACGGTTTCGGGAAAATCTGGACCGAAGGTGCTTCGCCATTGAAGAGGAAGCCGTCGGAGCAGGTGCCGCGCATGCCGAGCGTATCCCAGTCGACGGTCTTCTGCAGGGTATATTGGCCCTGTTTGAAGACGGTCATGACCTGGTCGGTCGGGGCGGCCTTCTCGTTCGAGCGCGAGGTGATCATGATGACATCGGCGTGGGCGCCATAGGAAATCACCGTCGCGTCCTTGGTCAGCCGGCAGGCGTCGCCGTCGACCTCGATGGCGCAGATCGAGTTGCGCATATTGCCGCCGATGCCGGCCTCGGTCGTCGCGGAGGCGACGAGAAGCTGGCGGTCGGCGAGCTCGCGCATGAAATCCATGTGCCAGGCGCTGTCGGCCCCATGCACCACGAGGCTCGAAACCTTGATCTGGTGCATGGCGAAAACCATGGCGCTCGAGGCACAGGACTGTCCCAGGATGGCGCAGACCTCGGCAATCTCGGTGATGGAAGCACCCTCGCCGCCGAATGCGACCGGGATCTGGATGCCGATCAGGCGCTCGGCCTTCATTGCATCGACCGCTTCGCGGGGGAAGCGGCCGTCATGGTCGACGCGTTCGGCGAATTCAGCCGCCACGGCCGCCACGCGGTGAGCGCGGGCGCTGAGGCTCATGTCGGCGGCAAAGACGGGAAGGTTCATCTCAGGCGGCCTCGGAGGCTTTCAAGATGTGGGAAACCGTCTGCTCGATCGCCGCGATGCTGGCGAAGGACTTGCGGTTCAAAAGGCTATCCGGGAATTCGATGTCGAAGGCCTCTTCCAGGCCCAGCATTAGCTGCACCGATGCGAAGGAGGAAAGCCCGGCTGCATAAAGATCGGCAGCGTCTTCCAGCTCCGTCACGGCGACCGGAAGGCCGCCCACCCGTGTCAGCAATCCGCGAATGGTCTCGTTCATCTCGACATCTCCCGATCGTTCGAATTCTGCGCTCATCGCTAGGGACGTTATCGCGCAAGATAGCATAAGATTCCGGTAATAAACGTCATCAATTTGGAGCTGCGGGATTCGTTAAAACTCGACCTATCGACGCAGGCAGGGACCGGCTTGACATGCGCGATCGGCAGGTTTCTGATGGCCGCATTCACCAGGGGGGTCCCGTCAAGGGGCTGAGATACTGCTGGTCGGGCCGGTTTGGCCGCCCGAGGCGCAGTGACCCGTTGAACCTGATCCAGTTCATACTGGCGTAGGGACGGTGCGAGCGCTGCGGCAGCGAGGGCGGGAAACCGTCCTTCGGATTCCAACGTGTTCTTCCATCATTCCAACTCTGGAACTGGGTCTCCAAACGTCAAACCTTGGAGCCTCGAACCATGAATATTGCAACCACCAAGCTCACCCCGGTCGTCACCACCGGCCCGCTTCCCGCCTCCACGAAAGTCCTGAAAGCGGGAACGATCCATCCGGACATCCGCGTGCCGATGCGGCAGATCGCATTGCATCCGACCTCCGGCGAACCTCCGGTGACCGTCTACGATTCCTCCGGCCCCTATACCGTCGAAGGTGCCGCGATCAGCATCGATGCCGGCCTGCCGCGCCTGCGCGAAGACTGGATTTCGGCCCGTGGCGATGTCGAAGTCTATGAGGGCCGGATCGTCAGGCCGGAGGACAATGGCTTCGTCTCCGGCGACCGGCTGACGCCGGAATTCCCGGTCCGCAACCAGCCTTTCAAGGCCAAGGCTGGCAGGGCCGTCACCCAGCTTGCCTATGCGCGGGCCGGCATCATCACGCCGGAGATGGAATTCGTCGCCATCCGCGAAAACCTCGGTCGGCAGGCGGCCAGGGAACCGCTCGTCCGCGACGGCGAAAGTTTCGGCGCCCATGTGCCGGATTTCGTGACGCCGGAATTCGTTCGCCGCGAAGTCGCGGAAGGCCGGGCGATCATTCCCGCCAACATCAACCACCCCGAATCCGAACCGATGATCATCGGTCGGAATTTCCTGGTGAAGATCAATGCCAATATCGGCAATTCGGCCGTCACCTCGTCCATGGCGGAGGAGGTCGAGAAGATGGTCTGGGCGATCCGCTGGGGCGCCGATACGGTCATGGATCTGTCGACCGGCCGCAACATCCACAATATCCGCGACTGGATCATCCGCAATTCACCTGTTCCGATCGGCACGGTGCCGCTCTACCAGGCGCTCGAAAAGGTGAACGGCATTGCCGAGGACCTGACCTGGGAGGTCTATCGCGATACGCTGATCGAACAGGCGGAACAGGGCGTCGACTATTTCACCATCCACGCGGGCGTGCGGCTCGCCTATATTCCGCTCACCGTCAATCGCGTCACCGGCATCGTTTCCCGTGGCGGCTCGATCATGGCCAAATGGTGCCTGCATCACCACAAGGAGAGTTTTCTCTACGAGCATTTTGAGGAAATCTGCGACATTGCCCAAGCCTACGACGTCTCGTTCTCGCTCGGCGACGGTCTTCGCCCGGGTTCGATCGCCGATGCCAACGACGCGGCGCAGTTTGCGGAACTGGAAACGCTCGGCGAGCTGACGAAGATCGCCTGGGCGAAGGATTGCCAGGTGATGATCGAAGGCCCCGGCCATGTGCCGATGCACAAGATCAAGGCGAACATGGACAAGCAGCTCGCGGTCTGCGGCGAGGCGCCATTCTATACGCTCGGGCCGCTGACCACCGACATTGCGCCGGGCTACGACCACATCACGTCCGGCATCGGGGCTGCGATGATCGGCTGGTTCGGCACCGCCATGCTCTGCTACGTGACGCCCAAGGAACATCTCGGCCTGCCGGACCGCAACGACGTCAAGGTGGGCGTCATCACCTACAAGATCGCCGCGCATGCCGCCGACCTCGCCAAAGGCCATCCGGCGGCCCAGGTGCGCGACGACGCGCTGTCGCGCGCCCGCTTCGAGTTCCGCTGGGAGGATCAGTTCAACCTTTCCCTCGATCCGGAAACGGCCCGCTCCTTCCACGACGAGACCTTGCCGAAGGAGGCGCACAAGGTGGCGCATTTCTGCTCCATGTGCGGTCCGAAATTTTGTTCGATGCGGATTTCCCACGATATCCGCGCCGAGGCGCAGAAGGAGGGCCTGGAAGCCATGGCTGCGAAATATCGAGACGGCGGTGACCTCTATATGCCGGTCGAGAAGGGATGATCAATTTCACGACCCCTGCCGGTCGCAACCGGCAGGGGTCGCTCGAACGTCAGAGCGCCATGCCGCCCGACACCTCGATGCGCTGAGCATTGACCCACCGGTTGTCCTCGGACAGCAGCGAGGCGACCATCGGGCCAATATCATCCGGCTCGCCGGCACGGCCAAGTGCGGTCATCTCGGCGACGCGCCTGTTGATCTCCGGGTTGTCGCGCACCATGCCGCCGCTGAAATCGGTCATGATCGCGCCGGGCGCCACCGTATTGACGGCGATGCCGCGGGCGCCAAGCTCCTTGGCCAGATACCGGGTCAGCACTTCGACCGCCCCCTTCATCGCCGCATAGGCGCCGCTGCCCGGAACGGTGATGCGGGTAAGCCCGGTGGAGAAGTTGACGATCCGGCCGCCGTCGCGGATCAGCGGCAATAGCTTCTGGGTGAGAAAGAAGACGCCCTTGAAGTGAACATTGAAGAGCTCGTCCAGCTCCGCTTCGGTGGTCTTTTCGAAATCGCCATGATGCGACGTGCCGGCATTGTTGACGAGGAAATCGAATTTTTCAGCGCCGATCTCGGTCAGGGCTTCCTGCACCCGGCCGACGAACGCGTCGAACGACGCGACATCGCCGACATCGAGCTGCAGGGCGATCGCCCTGCGTCCCAGTTCGCCCGCTGCTGCGGTCGTGGCTGCTGCTTCTGCCTGATTGGAGTTGTAGGTGAAGATCACGTCGATACCGCGCTTTGCAAGGCTGAGCACAGTGTTGCGGCCGAGACCGCGGCTGCCGCCGGTCACGATGGCGAGCTTGGCTGCCGATTTCTGAGATGTTTGATGCGTCATGATGGAGGTTCCTTGTCTGGATTGGATGACCGGAAACTACTCCCCTCGGCCACACGCCTGAATGCCGGAACTTTCCCACTTCTTGCCTGATCCTGCTCGCAGGCCTATGTTTGGCCTTGAAACCTCGGAGGTGTGGCATGCCGGCAGCCCTGCTCGATGCGGTAAAGCGGTTCACGGATGGACAGGCGAGAACCAGCCCTTTCGCGACGGCGATCGAAGGCCTGACCATCCTTCGCTCGGATCACGAGAAACGGCCAGACCACCTGATTTTCAAGCCGGCGCTCTGCATCGTCCTCCAGGGCGCGAAATGGGCTGTTTTCGGCGACCGCCATGTGGATTACCGGGCGGGCCAGGCGCTCGTTGTCAGCGTCGAGATGCCCGCCTTCGGCCGCGTGGCGGAGGCGAGCCCGACCGAGCCCTATCTCGGCCTCATCATCGAATTCGATCTTGCCATCATGCGCGAGGTCCTGGAGGCGATGCCCAACCCGCCGCGCCCGGGCGGCGACATAACGTCCGGCGTGTTCGTGACGGATTTCGACGGCCCGCTTGCCGATTGCGCGCTGCGGATGGTGCGGCTTCTTGATACGCCGGGTGCCATCCCGGTCCTCCGTGCGGCGATCATGCGCGAAATTTCCTACTGGCTGCTCACCGGTCCGCATGGCGGCGATGTGGTCCGCATGGCGCTCGGCAACGACCATACGCATCGGATCGTCAGCGTCATCCACGGCCTGCGCGGCCATTTCGCCGAGCCGATGCGGATCGAGGATCTGGCGGAGAGGGCCGGGATGAGCCCTTCCGCCTTCCACCGCAAGTTCAAGACGATCACCTCGATGACGCCGCTGCAATATCAGAAGCAGCTTCGCCTTCTGGAGGCCAGGCGGCTGATGGTGGCGGAAGCGGCGAATGTTGAAACCGCGGCGTTTCTGGTCGGCTATGAGAGCCCTTCGCAGTTCAGCCGGGAATATGCCCGCATGTTCGGCACGCCGCCGCGCCGCGACGTCACGGCACTGAGGGGGCTGGCGGCTTAGAAGGTGAGATTGCTTTCTTGCGTACGATTACAAAATCACGATCTTTCGCAAAGCTAAGCTGCAGATTTTGTCGGCGAGGAATTCATGCGGGGACGAGTTTGTTCCTCACCTGAAAAATTTCACGCTTAAGTTATCATCTAAAATACTGATTTTTATATATATTCTGAAAGAGGCGAGGTGGCCGGCGTGCCTCGCCTCGTCCCCGCCCCTCTAACCTATGCCTACAATCCTCCCGCTTCCGTCGCCGGAGTGTTTCGCGAGACGTTCGCGGGCAGGCGGGGGCCGGCGCTTTCATCAAAACCGTAACGTGCGGGGATGGTGGAAGAGGTGAAAGCCATGGAGGGTGGGCTGAAAGGCAAGCCTTCCTATCAAGCCTCCCCCGGACAGCCATGTCCGGTTCGGTTGAGCCGTGCAAGTGGCAGGATTTCCCGAAAGGAGATCGTGAATAAAGCCACGCAGCGAGGCGAGATGATCACCTGTAGGGGCCGGAAGCCCCGACAAGACGCCGAAGGCCACGCGAATGCGGAGCCACCATTTAAAAAATCAATCGAGGTTCCGCATTCGCGTGGGCTCTCCAAATTCCAGGCCAAGCCACGGGCGCACTCCGCCGCGTGAACAAGAACCCGTGTCATTTCGGAGGATATGCATGCTCTCCGCCGCGGAAATCGCTGACGGAATAACAGCCGCCTTCGCCGCGCACGGCGCTTTCGCCGATCACCGCCTTGCCGTGGCCGCCGGGGATATCCAGGACATAGGTCGGCTGGCAGAGGCCGGAGATGGTGCCCCGGAGCGCCGAGACGATCTTCTGGCCCTCGGCGATATCCAGCCGGAAATGGCCAGTGCCGGGCGCGAGATCCGGATGATGAAGGTAATAGGGCTTGATCCGCGTCTCGACGAAAGCTCTCATAAGGTCGCCGAGTACCGCCGGATCGTCGTTGACGCCGCGCAAGAGCACCGTCTGGCTCAGCATCGGAAAGCCGGCATCGACCAGGCGGGCGCAGGCGGTGCGGGCGGCTTCCGTCATTTCGCGCGGGTGGTTGGCGTGCAGCGCGATATAAACCACCTTGCCGCTTTCCTTCAGCGCCGCAATCATTGCCGCGTCGATGCGGTCCGGTTCGACGACGGGCACCCGCGTATGGAAGCGGACGATCTTTACATGGGGTATCTCGGCAAGGCCGCGCATCATGGCAGCGAGCCGCCTCGGCGAAAGGACCAGCGGGTCGCCGCCGGTGAGGATCACTTCCCAGATCTCCGGATGCTCGCGAATATAGCCGAGCGCCGCCGTCAGTTCCTCAGGCGAAAGCGTGCCGTCGCCTTGTGGCCCGACCATCTCGCGGCGGAAGCAGAAGCGGCAATAGACCGGGCAGATATGCACGGCCTTCAGCAGTACCCGGTCCGGATAGCGGTGAACGATGCCCTTGACCGGGCTGTGCGCCTGATCGCCGATCGGGTCGGCACGCTCTTGCGGCGTCGTCAGCAACTCCGCGGGATCCGGCACGAATTGCCGAGCGATCGGATCCTGCCGGTCTGCGCGATCGATGAGCGAAACCACGGTTGGCGTCAGCGCGATCGCGTAGCGGTCTGCGACGGCTCGGATGCCGTCGAGCTTTTGGGGCTCGATCAGGCCGGCAGCCGCGAGATCTTCCGGGGTTTTCAATGAACGGACTGCGGTCATCCGAACACCTCCGCGACCGGCGCCCACATGACCTGTTCGATGCGGGTGGCGCCGGTTGCCAGCATGGCGAGCCGGTCGAAGCCGAGTGCCGCGCCGCTCGCATCGGGCATGATCGAAAGTGCGTCGAGAAAGTCTTCGTCGATCGGATAACGTTCGCCGTAGATGCGGGATTTTTCGGCCATTTCGTGCTCGAACCGGCGGCGTTGTTCGCCGGCGTCGGTCAGTTCTCCGAAGGCGTTGGCAAGCTCGACGCCGCAGGCGTAAAGCTCGAAACGTTCGGCGACGCGCGGATCACGGGTGGAGGGCCGGGCGAGCGCCGCCTCGGAAACAGGGTATTCGTAGAGGATCGTCGCGCGGTCCTGGCCGAGATGCGGCTCGACCTTCTCGACCAGAACCTTGCTGAAGAGATCGGCCCAGGTGTCGTCTTCGGCAAAGCGGATATCGGCCTTTTTCAGGCCGGCCGCCAGAAGATCGCGGTCGGTTTCGCCGTTCGTCGCCACGGAGGCCAGCAGGTCGATGCCGGCGAACCGGTCGAAGGCGTCAGTGAGCGTCAGGCGTTCCGGCTCGGCGAAAGGATCGATTTCCATATGCCGGAAGGAAAAGCGTCCCGTCTTGGCGGTATCGGCGGCCAGAGCCAGCATCTCGGCGCAATCGGCCATCAGTTGCTCGTAGCTTTCGCCGACCCGGTACCATTCCAGCATGGTGAATTCCGGATGGTGCAGCGGCCCGCGTTCTCGGTTGCGGTAGACATGCGCAAAGGTGAAGATACGCTTCTCGCCGGCAGCCAGCAGCTTCTTGGCGGCGAATTCCGGCGACGTGTGCAGGTAGAGCGGCGCCCTGCCGCCGTCGGCCGCGACAGCCTCGGTTGCGAAGGCATGCAGATGCGTCTCGTTGCCCGGGGAAACCTGGAGCGTCGCCGTATCGACCTCGATGAAATCACGCACGGAGAAGAAGTCGCGCAACGCCGTCTGGACCGCATTGCGGCCTTTCAGGAAGGGCCGGCGGTCGGCGTGGTTCGCCGGTCTCCACCAGGGCGAGCGGGATGTGGCGGGCTGCGACGAGCTCATTTGCGGCTTTCTTCGCCGGTTCTTCCCGGCAAGGCTTCCACTTTGCGCGGTTTTGGAGTAGTTCCGGCCGGAAAACAGACGATCCGTCCTTCGGGCCGGTTATCGCCCGGTCCTCTACGACGCATTTTCGGCAGTTACAAGCCGGTTCGCACCACAAGGAATCCTATGGTCAAGGTCATCGCCTCTTCTGTCCGCAAGGGCAACGTCATCGATGTGGACGGCAAGCTTTATGTCGTTCTCACCGCCGAGAATTTCCATCCCGGCAAGGGCACGCCTGTCACGCAGGTCAACATGCGCCGCATCGTCGACGGCGTGAAGGTGTCCGAACGCTGGCGGACGACCGAGCAGGTCGAGCGCGCCTTCGTCGAGGACGTCAACCACCAGTTCCTCTATGAAGACGGCGAAGGCTTCCACTTCATGAACCCGGAAAACTACGACCAGGTCGTGGTGGACGTGGATACGATGGGCGACCAGAAGGCCTATCTCCAGGAAGGCATGACCTGCGTTCTCTCCATGCATGAAGGCATTGCGCTGGCTCTTCAGCTGCCGCGCCACGTGACGCTGGAGATCGTCGAGACCGAACCGGTCGTCAAGGGCCAGACGGCTTCCTCGTCCTACAAGCCGGCCATGCTGTCGAACGGCATCCGCACGGCGGTTCCGCCGCATGTCGATGCCGGCACCCGCGTGGTGATCGCAACCGAAGACAATTCCTACGTCGAGCGCGCCAAGAACTGATTGTCGAATTGATCGTCCCCGGCCTTTCCGGGCGTGATAAAAAAACCTCCGAAGCGTTGGCTCCGGAGGTTTTTTGTTGTCGGTAATGTTGGGGTGGAGCCTACTTCTTGATGACCACCGAAGCGACCTTGGTATCGGTCTTGCCGAAGGCGTAACCGCCACCGACCGCCACGTTGAGCGAGACGTAGTCCTGAGCCATCTGACGCACGGCAGCGGCGAGGTTCGACTGAGCGGTCGAGACCTGACGCTGGGCGTCGAGAACGTCGAGCAGCGAAGATGCGCCGTCCCGATAGCTTGCGGTGCCGAGCTGCAGGGCTTCTTCGTAGGACTTCACGGTTGCCTGAAGAGAGGAGACCGTGCGGCTGTCGCGGGAAACTGCGGCCAGCGCATTTTCCACTTCCTCGACTGCGTTCAGAACCGTCTGCTTCCAGGCGAGATACCGCCCGCGGGCGCTGGATTCGGCGATCTTGACGTTGCCGCGCAGGCGGCCGCCGTCGAAGATCGGCAGGCTCAGCTGCGGCCCGAAGGACCAGGTCAAGGCCCGGGTATCGAGGCCGCCGGAAAGAACGTTGTATCTCGGGGAAATGGAGCCGCCGAGCGTAATGGCCGGGTAGAGCTGGGCCTCGGCGACACCGATTTCGGCGACTGCCGATGCGAGCTGGCGTTCCGCGGCACGGATGTCCGGACGATTGCGGATCAGGTCCGCCGGAATACCGGCCTTGGTATTGAAGCGTGCGACCGGCTGGCGTGTGCCCTTCTGCAATTCGGGGACAAGCGACGATGCAGGCATGGCCAGAAGCGTGGCGACACGGTGCGCCGCACCTCGGAAGCTCGTCTCCAGGCCTGGAATTTCTGCGATAGTCGAATTGACCAAGCCTTCCGACTGGACGACATCCAGACGCGAAGCCGCACCGGCATCCAGCTGGAGCTTGGTGAGGTTCAGCGTTTCGCGCCGCGAATCGAGGTTCCGGCGAGCGATCGCGATACGCTCCTGGTAGTAGCGTACGTCGATATAGGCCGCCACGACCTGAGACAGGAACGTGAGACGTGCAACATCTTCGCTGGCATAGGCGGCATCGAGGCTTGCGAGCGCACTTTCTTTCGAACGCCTGTAGAGGCCGAAAAGATCAAGGAACCAAGATGCGTCCGCAGTACCTGCCGTCACGGTCGACCGCGAGAACGAACCCGGGTCGGTACGAGTGCCGGTGGTCGTATTGGCTGCCGAGACATCCAGCGAAGGGAGGGCGCCCGCGCCGGCGACGGTCACGCTGGCCTGCGCAGAATTGATCCGCTCCATGGCCTGGAGAATATCGAGGTTCTGACTGATTCCCTGATTAACGTAGCCGTTCAGACGGCTGTCATTGAATGCGGTCCACCAGGTAACCTGGGAGACATCGCCATTACTGGTCTTGCCGGCTTCGGCAAATTTGCCCGGAAGAGCAATTTCCGGCGCCTTGTGATCTGGACCGACAACGCAGCCCGAAAGCAGCAGCATAGTGAGAGGAGCAATAACACGAATGGATATCATTTTTCTGTCCCAGTGCCCTACAACGCATGGAAGGTCAGCACTCATGCCTCTTCCGATTGTCCCGTCAGCAGCGATTCGCATAATCTCTGACGGCATTAAAAGTCGAATACGTTAACGAACGTAATCGTCATCCTACTCTTTTTCACGCTTTGATAACCGTCTAACGACAACAAAGAAGGACGGAACGAAGAAAATTCCGAGAAGTGTTGCAGAAAGCATACCACCCAGCACGCCGATACCGATGGCATTCTGGGCCGCGGATCCGGCGCCGGTCGCGATTGCCAGGGGTACGACGCCGAGGATAAAAGCGAGCGACGTCATGACGATCGGCCTCAGTCGCAGGCGTGCTGCCTCGAGGGTGGCTTCGATCATGCTCATGCCGCCTGCCTGCCGATCCTTGGCGAATTCGACGATCAGGATGGCGTTTTTGGCTGCCAAGCCGATCGTCGTCAGAAGCCCGACCTTGAAGTAGACGTCGTTCGCCTGGCCGAAGAAATGCGCTGCGGTAAGCGCGCCGAGCACGCCGATCGGGACAGCCAATATGACTGAGAACGGGATCGACCAGCTTTCATAGAGCGCCGCAAGGCACAGGAAGACGATTAGAACCGATAGCGCATAAAGCATCGGCGCCTGGGAGCCGGACAGCCGTTCCTGGTAGGAAATGCCCTGCCAGGCCACCGAATAGCCGCCCGGCAGTGCAGCCGTCAGCCTCTGCATCTCGTCCATCGCCTGGCCGGTGCTGACGCCCGGGCCGGCCGCGCCGTCGAGCGGAATGGCGCTGGTGCCGTTGAAGCGTGCGAGCTGCGGCGTACCGCTGATCCATTGGACGGTGCTGAAGGAGGAGAAAGGAACCATCTCGCCCTTGTTGTTGCGGGCGAACCAGTGTTTCAGGTCGTCCGGCTGCATCCGATAGGGCGCGTCGCCTTGCACATAGACCGGCTTCAGCTCGTTATTGAGGGTGAAGTCGTTGACGTCGCGTCCGGCAAAAATGGTTGCCAGCATGGAGTTGACCGAAGCGAGGTCGACGCCCATCGCGCCGAGCTTTTCTTGGTCGAGCAGGATCTTGAGCTGGGTTTCTGACCGCTGGCTGCTGCTGCGCAGTGAACTGATGTTGGGGTTGCCCGTGCCGGCCTGAATGAGCTGCTGCGATGCCGTGGTCAGCGCCGCATTGCCGTTGTTGCCGCTGTCGACCAGATACATGGAGAAGCCGCTCGACGTGCCGAGCCCCTGGATGGCCGGCGGCAGAAGGGCAAAGACCTGCGCATCGCGGATGGTGAAGAAATACCGGCTTGCCCGCTGGACGATAGCCGCGGCGGATTGCTCCGGGCTGGCGCGCTCGGCGAAATCCTTGAGCTTGGTGAAGACGATGGCATTGTTCTGGCCGCTTCCGCTGAAGCTGAAGCCGAGGACGCCGAACACCGCGTCGACATTGCCCTTTTCCTTTTCGAGGAAATAGGCCTCCACCTTCTTGACCGCCTCGTCGGTGCGCGGCGTGGTGGCGCCGACCGGCGTCTGGATAATGGTCAGCAGAACGCCCTGGTCTTCCTGCGGAAGGAAGGAATTCGGCAGCTTGGTGAAAAGCCAGGCGCAGCCGCCGATCACCAGCAGGAACAGCAGCATCACGCGGAACGGACGCTTTAGGAGATAACCGATGGTGCTGACATACCCGCGGGTGGACCGATCGAAACCGCGGTTGAAGAAGGCGCCGATGCCGCGACGTTTCTTGTGGTGATCGATCGGCTTCAGCATGGTGGCGCAAAGCGCCGGCGTCAGCACGATGGCGACCAGCGCCGAAAGCAGCATGGCCGATACGATGGTGATCGAAAACTGGCGATAGATGATGCCGGTCGAGCCACCGAAGAAGGCCATCGGAATGAACACGGCCGTCAGGACGAGCGCGATGCCGATGATGGCGCCAGTGATCTCGCCCATCGACTTTTCGGTCGCTTCAAGCGGGCTCAAGCCCTCTTCGTCCATGATACGCTCGACGTTTTCGACAACGACGATGGCATCGTCGACGAGAAGGCCGATGGCCAGAACCATGGCGAACATCGTCAGCGTGTTGATGGAATATCCGGTCAACGCCAGCACCCCGAACGTGCCCAGCAGGACGACTGGCACGGCAATCATCGGAATCAGCGTTGCACGCAGATTTTGTAGGAAGATGAGCAGGACGACGAAAACCAGGATGATTGCTTCGATGAGCGTGTGGACGACCTTTTCGATCGAAAGCTGCACGAAGGGCGTCGTGTCGTAGGGATAGGTGATCTCCACGCCGTCTGGAAGATGGGGTCCGACGGCGGTCAGCGCCTCTCTGACGCGTGCGGCGGTATCGAGAGCGTTGGCGCCGGTCGCGAGATTCACGGCAAAACCCGTGGATGGCAGGCCGTTCTGGCGGGAACCGCCGCCATAACTCTCTTCACCGATCTCGACGCGGGCGACATCGGAAAGGCGCACCGTGGCGCCGTCCTGTTCGACCTTGAGGATGATCCGCTCGAAATCGTCGACCGTCGTCAGCTGACTTTGCGCGGTCATGGTGACCGTAAGCTGCTGCTCCGCCTTGGCCGGAAGGCCGCCGAGCGCGCCGACGGAAACCTGCGTGTTCTGGGACTGGATCGCGGACGTCACGTCCGCCGGCGTCAGCTGGTATTTCTGCAGCTTATAGGGATCGAGCCAGACGCGCATTGCATAACCGGACCCGAAGATGTCGATGCTGCCGACGCCTTCGAGGCGCTTGACCTGGTCCTCGATCTGCGTGGAAAACAGATCGCCGAGATCGACGGAGCTTCGCTTCTTGTCGGTCGATACCAGCGCGCCGACCATCAGGATGCTCGATGTCGAACGGGCGACCTCGATGCCCGCCTGCTGCACAACGTCGGGCAGTTGCGACTGCACCAGCTGCAGCTTGTTCTGCACCTGAACCTGGGCAATGTCGGGAAGGACGCTGCTGCCGAAGGTGAGTGTGACGTTGGCGCGGCCGGTCGAGGAGGACGACGTCATATAGGTGAGGTCATCGAGGCCGGTCATGCCGTCCTCGATGATCGTCGTTACCGATTTCTCGACGGTCTCGGCGCTTGCGCCATTGTAGCTTGCCGTAATCCTGACCGTGGTCGGCGCGATGTCGGGATATTGCGAAATCGAGAGCGTCGCGATGGCGAGCGCGCCGCCGAGCATGATGACGATCGCGATGACCCAGGCGAAGACCGGTCGCCGGATGAAGAACTTGGCCATTCAGATTATTCCTTGCCGCGTTTCGTCATGATCGTTTCCGCTTGAGGCCTTCACGGCTTTGCAGCGGTCGGCTTCGGCGCCTCGACGACAAAGCCCTTGTCGTCGACCGTCGCCTCGACCGGCTGGACCGTCGCGCCATCGGCGATCCACTGGAAGCCGTCGACGACCAGGCGATCGCCGTCGGTTACGCCCTGCGTAACCAGCCAATTGTTGCCGGAGACGCCGCTGGTCGGGAAGATGCGGGTCTCGACCTTGCCGTCCGCCGTGACGAACTTGGCGGAAAGTTCTCCGCGGGCATTGCGCGTCGCTGCGCGCTGCGGGATCAGGTAGCCGGTCTCGTTACCGAGGGTGACGGTGGCGCGCACATAGGTGCCTGGCAGGATCATGTCCCTCGGATTCTCGAAGAGCGCGCGGATCTGATAGGTGCCGGTCGTTTCGCTGACTGCCATGTCGGCCATGTCGAGCTTGCCGGTCAGGGGATAGTCCGTTCCATCTTCCAGGCTCAGGCGGATATCGGCCTTGCGCGGATCGCCGCTCAAGCGGCCGGAAGCCATGGCCGAGCGCAGTTCGAGAAGATTGGTGCTGGAATCGATCAGATCGATATAGATCGGATCGAGGCGGCGGAGCGTCGTCAGCGCCGTCGTCTGGTTGGCGGTGACGATATTGCCGATGCTGACATTGGAGATCGACGTGACGCCGTCGAAGGGCGCGCGGATTTCGGTCAGGTCGAGATTGATCTGGGCGGCATTGAGCGCGGCATTGGCCTGCGCCACATCCGCCTGCGCCTGGAGAAGCGTCACCCGCGCGCTCTCATATTCGATCTGCGTCGCGCCGCTGTTGACCAGCCGCTCGTAGCGGGAGAGGTTCGCCTGGGCGCTCGGGATACTGGCTTCCGCCTTCGAGACGGTCGCCTTCGCCTGGGCGACCTCGGCTGCATAGGTGCTGTCCTCGATCTTATAAAGAAGATCGCCGGCCTTGACCTCGTTGCCCTGCTTGAAAGCGATCTGCTTGATCTCGCCGGTGACGCGCGGGCGGATGTCGGCGATCTGGAACGGTGCCGCGCGGCCCGGCAGGACGGCCGTGATCGGCTGCTCGGACTTCTTCATGGTCTCGACACTGACCGGCTGCGGCGGACGCTGCGGGGCACC
>NZ_JALBGW010000116.1:0-14564 GCF_023006485.1 Neorhizobium sp. BETTINA12A | reverse complement strand
CGGCGAGGTGACCCGCTCGGCCGGACCGTCAAGCGAAGGTTCCATGCGACGGCCGGGCACGACAGGCGCCGATCTCGCGCGGACCGGCTCGTTCAGCGTCCCGAATTCGTCCTCGTTGAAATCGTAGGGTTGATCGAATTCCATCCGGCGGCGCGGCTTGATGCCGGCCAGACGGCGTAACCGCGCCTGGGCGATATACCAGTAGTGAGCGAGAGCGCCGAACGCCAGGAAACCGGCAAACCGGTCCTCGTCGTCCTCTTCCTCGATCTCCTCGCGCTTGGAGCGGGTCTTGGCAGCGGCAACAGGCTGGTCGTCGTCCTCGGCATCGTCCTCGAAGGCTTCGCCGACCAGGCCCGACGCAAACAGCATCAGCCAGGCGCAGGGGATGGTGAAGATGCAGCCGAGGACGACCGCCACGGTACCGGTCGGATAGGCGCCGACGAACAATGCCGGGAACCGCAGGATCATATCGCCGATGACGCCGCCGATGCCGTTTGGGATCGGCCAGGTGAGCGGTGCGGGAAAGCAGCCCAATGTCGCAGACGCCAGCAGCGTGCCGCCGCCCCAGGCCGCAAGGCGCGCCGGAACGCGGTCGTATTTACGCCCCGCGATCAAAGCCAGAGCGAAGGCGAGCACCGGCAGCAGGGCAACGAGGCTTGCAAGGCCGAGGAACTGCATCATCAGGTCTGCGAAGGCAGCCCCCGGGAAGCCCAGGAGATTGGTCGGCGCATTGTCGGTCGCATAGGAGAAGCTTGGGTCGGCGACGTTCCAGGTTGCCAGTGCGGCAACCGCCAGCGCCAGCGCGAAGAATATCCCGAAGCCGGCGAGCGCCAGCGCCTGGCGCCACACGAACGCGGTGAGCACCAGGCGGGTGGACCGGTTTGCCATAGCCGCTGAACTGCTTCTGCCCATCGTGTCTGCCCGCCGTCCTTGAACGCAACTGCAAGCGCGAATCGGCAACCTGAGAGCTGATTCACGCAATTCCAGCGGAGAATAGCGCGATGGTGGTTAATGTCCCTTTAACCACAACGGGTCTGGCGGAGGCTGAAAACATGAATAAAAAGCCCGGGTCGAAACCCGGGCCAATGCAGTTTGAACAAAAACCACGATACAACGTGCTGCGGCAGCGGTCACCCGCCGCCGCGAGCCGTAGATCAGGACGCGTGATACGCCGCTTCGCCGTGGGTCGCGAGGTCGAGACCTTCGCGTTCGGCTTCGACGGTGACGCGCAGGCCGACGATCAGGTCGACGACCTTGTAGAGGATCGCCGAACCGATGCCCGACCACAGGAGCGTGGTCAGGACGCCCTTGAACTGTGCCCAGACCTGGGTCGCGGTGCCGGAATAGGAGGCAGCGAAGTCGGCCGTCGAATAGTCGACGATGCCTGCACCGCCGAGTGCCGGGTTGACGAGGATACCGGTGCCGATGGCGCCGAGGATGCCGCCGACGCAATGGACGCCGAAGACATCGAGCGAGTCGTCGTAGTTGAACTTGTTCTTCACCACGTCGACGAAGAAGTAGCAGACCGGCGAAACGATGAGACCGAGAACGATCGAGCCCATCGGGCCGGCAAAACCGGCAGCCGGGGTGACGGCGACGAGACCGGCAACCGCGCCCGAGGCGGCACCCAGCATGGAGGCCTTGCCGCGGGAGAACGTTTCAACCAGGCACCACGACACGGCGGCGGCAGCCGTCGCGACGAAGGTGTTGATCATGGCGAGCGATGCGTAGGCGTTGGCTTCGAGGTTGGAGCCGGCGTTAAAGCCGAACCAGCCGACCCAGAGGAGCGAAGCGCCGACCATGGTAAGGGTCATGGAGTGCGGAGCCATGATGTCCTTCTTGTAGCCGGTGCGCTTGCCGAGCATGATCGCGCCGACGAGGCCCGCAATACCGGCATTGATGTGAACGACGGTGCCGCCGGCGAAATCGATCGCTCCATAGGAGTAGATCAGGCCGGACGGATCCGTGTAGGCGCTCGGGCCGCCCCAGAACCAGACCATGTGGGCCATCGGGAAATAGATGAACGTGACCCACAGGATGACGAAGAGCATGACGGCCGAGAACTTGATGCGCTCGGCAAAGGCGCCGACGATCAGGGCCGGCGTGATGCAGGCAAACGTCATCTGGAAGCAGACGAAGGTCAGCTCTGGAATGGCGACGCCCTTGGTGAAGGTTTCGGCAAGCGACGACGTGGTGACGCCGGCAAGGAACATCTTGGAGAAGCCGCCGACGAAGCTGTTCAGCGAACCGCCGTTGGTGAAGGCGAGCGAATAGCCGTAGGTGACCCAGATGATCATCACGACGGCCGTGATCATGAACACCTGCATCAGCACGGACAGCATGTTCTTGGCGCGAACGAGGCCACCGTAGAAGAGCGCGAGGCCCGGAATGGTCATCAGCAGGACGAGAATGGTCGAGATGAGCATCCAGGTGTTGTCACCCTTGTCCATCGTCATGGCCGGAGCAGCGGCGGCAGCAGCAGCCGGTGCGGCGGCCGTCTGCGCAAAAGCGACGGCGGGCGCAAGAAGCGCCGCGGCGGCGGCACCCACGCGTCCCAGAGTGGAAATCCTGTTAAATTGCATAGCTAAAAAACTCCCCTGTCAACCGTGCTTCAAAGCGCTTCTGTGTTGGTTTCGCCGGTACGGATGCGCACGGCCTGCTCGATCGAATAGACGAAGATCTTGCCATCGCCGATCTGGCCGGTCTTGGCGGCCGAAGCGATCGCATCCACGGCCTTTTCGACGAGGTCGGAGGGGACTGCGATTTCGATCTTCAGTTTTGGCAGAAAACTTACGGCATATTCGGTACCGCGATAGATTTCGGTATGTCCCTTTTGGCGTCCGTAACCTTTGACTTCGGTTACGGTCAGGCCCTGGATACCGACAGCCGTGAGGGCTTCGCGCACCTCATCCAGCTTGAACGGCTTGATAATGGCCATCACGATTTTCATCTGGCTTTCCCATCCTTTGTTTGTCCTCGGCCAAGGCCGACTCTCCTCATCGACGTCAGATCATGACAGCGACTGGCCAGATACATTCAAGGGGCGTGCCAGTTTCGAGACACCGTATAAGTTATTGAAATGTAAAGAACTAAACAGCCGGTCTCAAAAAACGGGCATTTGGACGGCGCAATCACGTCCAAAACTTGTGCAAATTTGAAAAATTGCACAACTATTAATCATTTGCCTTTTTCCGAATCAATCCTTCCTGAGCGACCGAGGCGATCAGTGTGCCAGAACGGGTGTAAATGCTGCCGCGGGTCATTCCGCGGGCGCCGGAGGCGCTGGGACTGTCCTGCGTGTAGAGGAGCCAGTCGTCAAATGTGACGGGCCGATGAAACCACATCGCGTGGTCGAGGCTCGCCGCCTGAAGTGTCGGATCGAAGATCGACGTGCCGTGCGGATAGAGCGATGCGTCGAGCAGCGTCATGTCGGAGAGATAGGCAAGCACGGCGGCCTGATAGTGACGGTCGGACGGCACCTGCCCGACGGTGCGAACCCAGATGTCCTGCCGCGGTTCGAGCTTGTCCCTGGTGAGATAGTGCACGAGCGAGGTCGGACGCACTTCGATCGGCCGCTCCCGGCTCCAGTAGCGACGCACATTCTCCGGCGCCTTTTTGAGGAAGAGTTCCTTGAACTCCTTCTCCCCCATCAGATCTTCCGGCTGCGTCACCGAAGGCATGTCGATCTGGTGATCAAAACCGTCCTCCTCCACCTGGAACGAGGCAGACATGGCGAAGATCGCCTTGCCGTGCTGCACCGCCACCGCCCGCCGAGTGGTGAAGCTTGACCCGTCGCGGATGCGCTCCACCTGATAGAGGATCGGAACGGAAGGATCGCCGGGACGCATGAAATAGGCATGCAGCGAATGCACGAAACGATCGGCCGCGACGGTCCGCTGGGTGGCCATCAGGGCCTGGGCGATCACTTGTCCGCCGAACACCCGCTGCCACCCGACATCGGGACTGGTGCCGCGATAGATGTTCTCCTCGAGCTTTTCGAGATCGAGCGTCGCGATCAGCTGTTCCATGGCGGAGGGGGATTCGGTCTGGCGCGACATTATGACGAACTCCGGCGATAGGAAGCGGCTGTCGGATGATCTATATCCACCACATGATATTCTCAAGTCTCACGGGAGTTTAGGCAAATGCTGGACATGCTGGTTGTAGGAGGCGGTTATGTGGGTCTCGCCGCCGCTGTCGCGGTCAAGCAGGCAGCGCCGCATCTGCAGGTCGAGGTGATCGAGGCGGCTCCTGCCGGCGTCTGGGAAAAGGACGAGCGAGCCTCCGCCATCATCGCCGCCGCAACCCGCATGCTGGACGTCATCGGCGTCTGGAACGAGATTGCCGTGGACGCTCAGCCGATCAACCGGATGGTTGTCACCGACAGCCGCACGTCTGATCCGGTGCGCCCGGTCTTCCTCACCTTCGACGGCGAAATCGAGGAAGGCAGGCCGTTCGCCCATATGGTGCCGAACGTCGCCATGGTGCGGGCACTGCGCGGCGCCGCCGAACGCCTCGGGATTGCCATCCGCCACGGGCTTTCCGCCACCGGCTTCCAGTCCGGCAGCACCCGTTGCACGGTCTCGCTCTCCGACGGTTCGGCCGTCGAGACGCGCCTTCTGGTCGCCTGCGACGGCGTGCGCTCGAAACTGCGCGACATGGCCGGCATCAAAACCGTCACCTGGGATTACGGCCAGTCGGGTATCGTCGCGACGGTTGCTCACGAGCGGCCGCATGAAGGTGTGGCGGAAGAACATTTCCTGCCGTCCGGCCCGTTTGCCATCCTGCCGCTCACCAACAACCGCTCCTCGCTCGTCTGGACGGAGCGCACGACTGAGGCCAATCGACTGGTTGCCTCCGACGACCTGGTGTTCGAGGAGGAACTGCAGCGTCGCTTCGGCCACAAGCTCGGCGAACTGACGGTGGTCGGCGACAAACGCGCCTTCCCGCTCGGCCTGACCCTCGCCCGCGCCTTCGTGGCGCCGCGCATCGCCCTTGCCGGCGATGCGGCGCACGGTATTCACCCGATTTCCGGCCAGGGCCTCAATCTCGGCTTCAAGGACGTCGCGGCGCTCGCCGAAACGGTGATTGAAGCCGATCGTCTCGGCCTCGATATCGGCGCACTCAACGTGCTGGAGCGTTATCAGTCCTGGCGGCGTTTCGACACGTTCCGCATGGGTGTGACGACAGATGTGCTGAACCGGCTGTTCTCCAACGACATCACCCCCATCCGCATCGCCCGCGACTTCGGGTTGGGCATTGTTGAACGAATGCCGAAGCTGAAAAGCTTCTTCATCGACCAGGCGGCGGGAAAGAGCGGCGAAGACGGCCCGAAGCTGCTGGCGGGCGAGGCGATTTAAGCACGCGCCCCCAGCCCCTCATCCCGCTGCCGCGACCTTCTCCCCGCAAACGGGGCGAAGGGGTTATGCCGCGCCGGCCTCCTCAAGGAACGATCTTAAGCGGCTTGTGGCGACGTCGGAAACAGAGCGGGAAGTTCGCCGCGTTCCTCCTTCGCCCCGCAAGCGGGGAGAAGGTGCCGGCAGGCGGATGAGGGGCAACAGCCAGCCTGTTAGTCCTCGATCTTGCGGGCTTCGGAGATCAGCATGATCGGAATACCGTCACGGATCGGGTAGGCGAGCTGCGCCTTCTGGGAGATGAGCTCGTTGGTCTCTCGGTTGAAGGACAGCCGGCTCTTGGAGAGCGGGCAGACGAGCAGGTCGAGCAGTTTGGGATCGACCTTGCTGAGTTTCTCGTCCATGGACTTGGGCCTTACTGGAGCATGGTGTCGGAATCGCCAAAATCCCGCGCCAGCAGGATTTCCGTGATCGCGATCAGCGTTTCAGCGCGGGTCCGCAGGTCCGGCGCTTCGAGGAGAGCCTGTTTCTCCGCAGGTCCGAAGGGCGACATCATCGACAGGGAGTTGACGAGCGTCCGGTTGCCGGCGCGCTCGACGCTTTCCCAATCCGCCTCCAGCTTGTTGGCGTCAAGATAAGCGCGGAAGACGCGCAACAGCTCGGCGCGGTCGACCGTGCTCTCGTCGTCCTCGGTGGAGAGGTCCGTCATCATCGGGGCGATCTTGAAGGTGCGATAGGGATGGCCGTGGCCCACCTCTTCGATGAGCCGGAACCGGCAGATGCCGCTGATCGAGGTGATGTACCGGCCATCGCCGGTTTCGGCAAGCGATGTGATGCGGCCGATGCAGCCGACCGTCGAGAGCGGAGCCCGCGGGCCTTCGACTGCCTCGCCGGATTCAAGCAGCGACGGCTGTACGATACCGATCAGCCGGTTACCTGCAAGCGCCGCATCGAACATGGCAAGATAACGCGGCTCGAAGATGTTGAGCGGCAGCTGTCCGCCCGGCAGAAGCAATGCGCCGGTAAGAGGAAAGACAGGAACCGTCTCCGGCAGATCCTCGCGCTTCAGATATCTCGCATTTCCCACATGCATGGGTCCGACACCTCCCAGACGACCACCGGCTCAGACCAAAGATTCGCTGATTGAAGTAATGTGGGGCACCCACCGGAGAACGCAAGGCCAATCCTTGAGGATCGGCCTTGCTTGCGAACACAGGCCCGTGTTCACGAAACCGGGCTCTGTCTACGAAAACAGGATGGAGGAGAGGCGGCGGCGGGCCGCGATAGTCGCCGGATCCTTCGGTCCCCAGACATCAAAGAACGCCAGGAGTTGGCGGCGGGCACCGTCGTCGTCGAACGTGCGGTCCTTGCGCATGATCGTCAGCAGGTGCTCGGCGGCCTTGTCCCGTTCGCCCTGAACGTTGAGGATCTTGGCAAGCTTCAGGCGGGCGTCGTGGTCGTCCGGATTGGCATCGAGTTGGCGCTCGAGAGCCACGGGATCGCCAAGCTTGCGGGCTTCATCGATCTGCTCGAGCTTCTTGGCGACCGCCTGGATCGCCGGATCCTTGGCAAGCTCTTCCGGAAGGGAGGCGAGCATCTGGCTGGCGCGAGCCGTCTCGCCCATGGCGACCAGGCACTGCATCATTCCGGCGGCGGCCTTGGCATTTTCCGGATCGGCCTGCAGGACGGCGCCGTAAAGCTGGGCCGCGTCTTGGATATCGCCGGCGACCAGAAAGGCCTCCGCTTCGGCGAGCGCCCCTTCGATCTCGGCCGCATCTTCTGCGCCGGGAGGTCCGGCAAGCTTGTCGATGAACTGGCGCACCTGGCTTTCCGGCACCGCGCCCATGAAACCGTCGACCGGACGACCATCGACAAAGGCGATGACCGCCGGGATCGACTGGATACCGAGTTGACCGGGGATCGACGGATGATCGTCGATATTCATCTTGACGAGCTTGACCCGACCCTGGCCTTCGTTGACGACCTTTTCGAGCACCGGCGTCAGCTGCTTGCAGGGACCGCACCACGGCGCCCAGAAATCGACGAGAACCGGTTGGCGGCGCGATTCTTCCAGAACGTCCTTGGTGAACCCGGCCGTGCTCGTATCGGACACGTAACTCCCTGCAGGCGCCGACGTGGCGGGTGCCGCGCCAAAACTCGCCGAGGCGGTCATCTGTCCGCCGTAAGAACCGCCATAGGGGTTATTGCTGCCGCTCATGAATGTTCTCCCGGGAACGCTTTCGCATCTTTGCCATATAGGCTGCAAAGATCGTATGTCAGTCTGTCACTTTCAAGACAAGCGGCGGATGGCCGGTCGCTTCCAGAAAACGGATGAGATCGTCGCGCCCGATCGACGTGGTGGCATCGTTCGACAGCGGATGGCCGTTGATGGTGTCGTGCTTCATCAGGTCTTCGTCGAGCACGAAGGTGACATTGCGTCCCGTATCGTTGAAGGCACCGAATACCGTCACCGAGCCGGGAACCACGCCGAGATAGTCCAGAAGCATTTCGGGCCGCCCGAACGAGACGCGGCTCGACGCTCCGATCACCTTGTGCACGGTCTTCAGGTCGACCGTCGCGCGTTCCTCGACCGTCAGGACGAAATACTGGTCCTTCTTGTCCTTCACGAACAGGTTCTTGGTATGGCCGCCGGGGATCTCGTCGCGCAGGCTTTCGGACTCCGCCACCGTGAAGACCGGCGGGTGCGTCTTGGTCGAATGGGCAATGTTCAGGCTGTCGAGGAAACGGAAAAGATCCTCGGCGGTTTTCGGCTCTGTCTCGGTCATGCGGATGGATTGGCTCTGTTGGCGGGTGGTTGAGACATAACCATAACCACAATGTTGCCCTCGGCCAAGGGAAGCGCACACGATCTCGTGAAGCGCTTGACCCAGAATGATGGGCGACCATTTAAACAGACATGGAGAACCGGCCTCCGACTATTCGGTCGGCGGCCTGTAGCCAATTGATAAATAATAACTACTCCAGTTAACTCAAGTTTATTCCGCGCGGCTTTTCGCGCCTCTCGATACCGGCCCCGGCCAATAACTGCCGCTCAATCTCCAGTGCCGGCGCAGCGCCCGGCTTCTTAACGGAAAGGTCTGCCTCATGGTCACCTTCACGCTCAACGGACAGGAAAGAACGTTCGACGGCGACCCCGACACTCCGCTTCTCTGGGTCATCCGCGATTTCGAAAAGCTCACCGGCACCAAATACGGTTGCGGCGTCGCCCAGTGCGGCGCCTGCACGGTGCACCTCGATGGCACGCCGCGACGCTCCTGCGTAACCCCGATCTCGACGATCGAGGGTTCGGAGGTCGTCACGATCGAAGGCGTTTCCGGCACGGAAGCCGATGCGGTCAAGACCGCCTGGACCGGCCTCGACGTGCCGCAATGCGGCTACTGTCAGTCCGGACAGATCATGTCGGCGGTTGCCCTGCTGCAGATGGTGCCGAAGCCGACCGATGCCGATATCGACGGCGCTATGGCCGGCAATATCTGTCGATGCGCCACCTACCATCGCATCCGCGCGGCGATCCACAACGCCGCCAATTCGATGGAGGGCTGAGCAATGACCATCCAGGACATCAACACCACCCGCCGCGGTTTTCTCGCCGGCTCAGGCCTCGTCATCGGCGTCGCCATTGCGCCAAAGATGCTCTCCGCCGCGCCGACCGGCGTGCATGCCGGCGGCGATCCGGCTCTGGCCCCGATGAATGCCTTCGTCAAGGTCGGCACCGACGACACGGTGACCGTGCTCGCCAAGCACATCGAATTCGGCCAGGGGCCATTCACCGGTCTCGCGACGCTGGTCGCCGAAGAACTCGACGCCGACTGGAGCCAGATGCGCGCCGTCCACTCGCCGACCGACAACAAGGTCTATGCCAACCTGATGTTCGGCCTGCAGGGAACCGGCGGTTCGAGCTCCATCGCCAATTCCTATGAGCAGATGCGCAAGGCCGGCGCCACCGCGCGGGCAATGCTGGTTGCGGCAGCCGCCGAGGACTGGAAGGTGCCTGCCTCCGAGATCACCGTCGAGAAAGGCCGCATCAAGCACGCCGCTTCCGGCAAGGAGAGCGGTTTTGGCGCATTTGCCGAAAAGGCAGCCCGCCAGACGCCGCCCGCGGAGCCTAAACTCAAGGACCCCAAGGATTTCGTGCTGATCGGCACTGAACTGCCGAAACTCGACACCCATGGCAAGACCAACGGCACGGCGATCTTCACGCTCGACATCACGCCTGACAACCTGCTGATCGCCGTCGTTGCCCATCCTGAACATTTTGGCGCGACGGTGAAGAGCTTCAACGATGCCGAAGCCCGCAAGGTGCAGGGCGTGGTCGACGTGAAGCAGGTGCCATCGGGCGTCGCCGTTTATGCGGACAATACGTTCGCAGCGCTCAAGGGCCGCGATGCGCTGAGCATCGAATGGGATCTCTCCAAGGCCGAGACCCGCTCCTCGGAGGACCTTTCCGCCGACTACCGGAAGCTCTTCGGCGAAAAGGGACTGGAGGCGACCAATAACGGCAACGTCGACAACGCCTTCAAGGCGCCCGGCCTGCAGACGGTGGAAGCCGAGATCGTCTTCCCCTTCCTGGCGCATGCGCCGATGGAGCCGCTCGACGCCGTCTTCATCAAGGCGGATGACGGATCGGTCGATATCTATAACGGCGCGCAGTTCCCGGGCATGGACCAGTCGGTCGCCGCCAAGATCCTCGGGCTCGACGAAACGAAGGTGCGGGTGAACACCCAGCTCGCTGGCGGCAGCTTCGGCCGCAAGGCGCAGTTCGGCTCGCCCTACATGCAGGAAGCGGCAGCCGTCTATGCCGCAACGGATCGCAGCCGTCCCTTGAAGCACATGTGGACCCGCGAGGACGACATCCGCGGCGGTTATTACCGCCCGATGTATGCCCACAGGATGCGCGGCGCCATCAATGCGCAGGGCCAGATCACGGCCTGGGAACAGGTGATCGTCGGACAATCGATCATGGGCAAGGCCGATCTCGACGAGACCTCGGTCGAAGGCGCTTCCAACCTGCCCTACACGATCCCGAACCTGAAGGTCAGCGCCCACAACGTCCAGCTCTCTATCCCGCCGCTCTGGTGGCGGTCGGTCGGCCACACCCATACCGGCTTTGCGGTCGAGACCTTCGTCGATGAGCTGTTCCAGAAGATCGGCAAGGATCCGGTCGAAGGACGACTTGCGCTGCTTGGCGAAAAGCCACGCCATGCGGGCGTGCTGAAGAAGGCTGCCGAAATGGCGAACTGGGGCTCGCCTCTGCCGGAAGGCCGCGCCCGCGGCGTTGCGGTGGTCGAAAGCTTCAACACCTTCGTCGGCCAGATCGTCGAAATTTCGGTCGGGCCGGAAGGCGCACCACGTGTCCACAAGGTCTGGTGTGCGGTCGATTGCGGCGTCGCCGTCAATCCGAACGTCATCAAGGCGCAGATGGAAGGCGGCATCGGCTACGGCCTCGGCGCAGTCCTCTTCGATGCGGTGACGCTCGCCAAGGGCGGCAAGATCGTGCAGTCGAACTTCCACGACTACCGGTCGATCCGCATCAACGAGATGCCGGACGTGGCCGTCGAGATCATCAAGTCGAGTGAAAAGCCGAGCGGCGTCGGCGAACCCGGCGTGCCGCCCGTCGGCCCGGCGGTTGCCAACGCCTGGAGGCGCCTGACCGGAGCACCGGTCCGGCAGCTGCCTATCGTCAACATCGTTTCGGCCTGAGGATCAAACCCCGATGAATTGGAAACTCGCTATCACCGGCGTCGCGACACTCTGTCTTTTCGTGGGCGCCGGCACGCTGCTGTCGCCCGCCTCGGTCGCCCAGGATGCCAAGATCGATGCCAAGGCGCTGAAGCCCGCCGCCTCCTTCCAGTCGATCGCCAACGAGCGCGAACGCTCCGTGGCGCTCTTCCAGGAGGCAGGCAAGGTCATCCAGCATCCGCGCTGCGTCAACTGTCACCCGGCGACCGACCGGCCGCTGCAGGGCGTCAACATGCACCCGCACCAGCCGCCGGTCTTCCGTGGCGACGGCGGCATGGGCCTGCCCGGCATGCAGTGCACCACCTGCCACAGCGCGGAAAACACGCCGATCGTCGGCCAGGCCGACACGATCAAGAGCATTCCGGGCAATCCCGCCTGGCATCTGGCTCCGATCGAAATGGCCTGGGTCGGCAAGTCGCTCGCCCAGATCTGCCAGCAGATCAAGGACCCGGCCCGCAACGGCGGCAAGACCATGGATCAGATCGTCGAGCACATGGCCCATGACGAACTGGTCGGCTGGGGCTGGAACCCGGGTGCAGGGCGCGAACCGGTGCCGGGCACGCAGGCTCAGTTCGGCGAGCTGATCAGCGCCTGGGTGAAGTCCGGAGCGGCTTGCCCGGCGTCCTGAGAATGAAGCGGCCGCCGGTTCCGGTCGGAACCGGCGGTTTGCAAGGGCTTTGGCGGGATCACGATTTTTCTTGGCGCCAATCGTCATTTCCCTGTTGCATTTGAAAAAGGACTGGGCCATATAGCGCCCGTCGCCGGCAACGAGCCACGACGCCACGGTCAAGCTTTACTACCACGGACCGATGGATTGATGAGCGGGTGTAGCTCAGTGGTAGAGCACAACCTTGCCAAGGTTGGGGTCGAGGGTTCGAATCCCTTCGCCCGCTCCAAATTCCCCTTTCAAGACTATACTCTACCAGCCCGGCCGCAGGGCAAAGATGCTCGACAGCGTCGCCCCGGTTGCAGATGCAAAGCGGGCGCTTGCCCCTCCATCACCCTATCCCCATGAATTTAATCATTCCCGCATGTTCACCGAATGCGCGAGATGGCATATTGGTTGCAACCGCCCATGCGATCGCACCAGTGATTCGGTGGTTGAACTGGAGATGTGCCGTCATGGAATCTCGCCCACACCACCAGAAACTGAGCCAGAAAACCGCCGTTGAAACCATGCAACGGCTCGAGGGCATCGTCGCTTCGGCAATGGACGGGATCATCACCATCGATGACGAGCAACGGGTCATCCTGTTCAATCCGGCCGCCGAGCGCATGTTCGGCCTGCCGGCCAACGAGGCACTTGGTCAGCACATCTCCCGTTTCATGCCGGAACGCCATCGCCCGACCCATGCGGCGCACATTCATCGTTTCACCGAAACCGGCGTGACCACCCGCCAGATGGGATCGCTCGGTGCGATCAGCGGCTTGCGCGCGGACGGCCAGGAATTTCCGATCGAGGCGTCGATCTCGCAGGTCGAGATCGGCGGCGAGCGCCTGGCCACCGTTATCCTACGCGACATCACCGAGCGAAAGGCCGCGGAGGATGCTCTGCTGGAAAGCCGGCGACGCATGGAGGGGATTGTGGAATCGGCGATGGACGCGCTGATCACCGTCGACGGGGGTCAGCGGATCGTGCTGTTCAACCCGGCCGCCGAGCGCATGTTCGGCGTCGCCGGCAAAGATGCGATCGGCTCACCGATCGAACGTTTCATCCCCGAACGGTTTCGGCATGGACATGGCGAACATATCCGCCTCTTCAAGGAGACCGGCGTTACCAACCGCCGGATGGGCGCATTGGGGGCGATCAGCGGCCTGCGCGCCAATGGCGAGGAATTCCCCGTCGAGGCGTCGATTTCGCAGGTCCAGATTGGCGATGGAAAGCTGGCAACGGTCATCTTGCGCGACATTACCGAACGCAAGGCCAACGAGGATTCCCGCCAGCTATTGGCCCGCGAGGTCGATCACCGGGCCAAGAACGCCCTCGCTGTGGTGCAGGCCCTGGTCTCCCTGACCCGTGCCGAAACCAAGGAGGCTTTCATCGTTGCAGTTCGGGGCCGCGTTTCCGCGCTGAGCCGCGCCCATTCGTTGCTCGCCCAGAACCGGTGGGAGGGCGGAGATCTCGCAGCGGTCCTCACCGAGGAAACCCGGGCCTATCAAAGCGTCAGCCAGTTGATGATCGGCGGGCCTTCAGTCACTCTCACTCCCAATACCGTGCAGCCGGTCAGCCTCCTCATCCACGAGCTTGCCACCAACGCCGTCAAATACGGCGCATTGTCGGTCACGGAAGGCCGGGTCGATGTCTCCTGGCGCATCCTGCCCTCCCTGGAACTGGAGCTCCGCTGGACCGAGACCGGCGGCCCGGCGGTGCAGAAGCCGGAGTCCAGGGGCTTCGGCTCAACCTTGGTGATGGAAGTCGCCACCCGTCAATTGGCGGGTGAACTCGACATCAGCTGGCCACCAACCGGCATGCGCCTGATCGCCACGTTGCCCCGATCCGTCTATCGGCCCGACATTTCAACCGGCTCGGTTTCCGGCGAGGAGGTCGCGCTCAAGTCGTCGGAGGCCGGTTCGGCGGGGCGGATACTTGTCGTCGAGGACGAGACCCTTATCGCCATGGAGCTCTGCAGCGAACTTGAATCGCGCGGCTGGGAAGTCGTCGGACCAGCGGCAACTACCGATGAAGCCATGCGCCTGGTCGGCGCCTCGCAACTTCCCGACGTCGCCGTCCTCGATGTCAACCTCGGGGGAAACCCCGTCTATCCGTTCGCGGAATGGCTGCAGACCCATGGCGTGCCCTTCCTGTTCTGCACCGGATACGAGCAGCTCGACGATCACCACGGCTTCAAAAACCGGACGACCATCCGAAAACCAGTGAACATGACGCTGCTGGAAGGTGAACTGCGCCGCATCCGTCAACCGACGTGACCGGAAAACGCCGCCGGCTTTTGGGCCAGCGGCGGCGTCAACTCGGAAAAGCCCGATCAGGCCGCACGCGAGCGATAACTGCCGGAAGCATAGGTCTGGGAGGGTGCGCCGCCATTCGTCTTGAAGCGCGCCATCATGTCGGCGAGGCTGTCGGTTTCCTGCGTCAGGCTCTGGGCAGCGGCGGTGGTTTCTTCCACCATCGCGGCGTTCTGCTGGGTCACCTTGTCCATCTGGTCGGCGGAGGCCGCCACTTCGCGCAGGCTCATCGCCTGTTCGCTGGTGCTCGAGCTGATCGTGTTGACGAAGGTGCTCATCTGCGCGACTTCGCCGACGATGTCGTCGAGCGATTTGCCGGAAGCGGTGACGAGCTCGACGCCCTGCTTGACCTGCGCGGACGATGTCGAGATCAGCGTCTTGATCTCCTTGGCGGCATCGGCCGAACGCTGGGCGAGCCCGCGGACTTCCTGGGCGACGACTGCGAACCCGCGACCGGCCTCGCCGGCGCGGGCGGCTTCGACCCCT
>NZ_JALBGW010000115.1:0-14564 GCF_023006485.1 Neorhizobium sp. BETTINA12A | reverse complement strand
GATCCCGGGCGGATCACGGGCAGCGGGCCGGCCTTCGGCAGGGCATAGGCAGGCGCCGCCGGGGCGGCCTGTTCGACCACCGCGACTTCGCTTTCGTCGTCGCCGTCCTCGTCTTCCTTCAGAGCGGTTTCTTCAAGCGCCGCCATCTCGACGGGCTTCATGTCCTTGAGCCCGGCAACGGTGGTGACCGTCTCGGCATCCTGGATCATGTCAGGCAAGGTTGATCCGGCACGCGGCGCCACGACGACGAGGTTTTCCATCGCAGGCGCAAGCACGGCGCGGATGGCGTTGGCATCCGGGCGGATCTTTTCGAGAGCGGCAAACTGCTGTTCATGTTCCTGATGCCGTACGGCCTTCGCCATCGCGACATTGAGCGTCTGCTTGATGGCCGAAATATCCGGCTTGCGGGCCTCGAGGGCTGCCACATCGGCGCCAGCCAGACGCTTGCCTTTCGGATCGGCGGGTGCGCTACCGGGCAGGCGGGAGAATTTCGAGACGTCGATTTCGCGCTCGCGCGAAACAGCGGCGGGAGATGCAAGGGCGATCGGTCTTGTCAGTGCCGTTTCGAACTTGACGTCGGAAGCCGACTTCACCGCGGTCGCCATGGTAACCATCGACGCACCCATCAGGGCTGCGACCGTCAGGCCGAAACCGACCGTGACATTGACCAGGAGAGAGCGGGATTTTTTGCGGCGTTGCGGAACTTTGCCTGCCTGCCTGCCATTCACCGACGTCTGGACCGAACGCGCCATCACTCGTTACCCGAACCGTTACTCACACGGGCAGGCATCGCTTCCGCGAGACTGCCAAAACAACCCCGACGAGCATTGAGCAAGAAGAGAACCTGCTCACCGCCGCCAATCGACTGCATGTGAGGATGAACGATTATGGTAACCAATGTCTTTACGTCGCCCCGATTTGGTTTCGGTGGTGCACATAAAAGCGCATGCCGTCGGAAGTTTAACCGAAATGCGGCAACAGGGTGTCCCCCTCGGCGCGCTTTAAGGCAGGTCAAGCCAACGACCGTTGCTGTTTAGCCACAAAATCTCATTCTTTCAAGGCTTATCACAATTTTTATACCATTTCTCTTTCTGCCCTCCGCCGGCCCTCGGACACATATTCGAGCAGCAGCGCCTTGGCAGCATCCATGACCGCGCGGACGCGAGGTGTATACCGAAGCCTTTCATGGGTGATCAGCCAGATCTCCGCAGCAGGCGGCATCTCGGGTCGGAAACAGTAGATCAGGTCGTCGTCACCGGCCGCCACGAACTCCGAAAACAGCCCAATCCCGAGCCCGCTGCGAATGCTCGACAGCGTTGCAGAGACGGTGTTCTGCCGCACCACGATCGCGTTTTCGGGGAAGTTTTTCCGCACCCACAAAACGGCCGGATGATCCTTGATATGCGGGTCGATGGAGATCAGCGAATGCCGGTGAAGTTCGCCGACTTCACGAGGCACGCCGTGGCGGTCGGCATAGGCGCGGCTGCAGTAGAGGCTCCAGATGTCGTCGGTGATCCGCACGCCGACGAGTCCGCCCTCGACCGGACGGGCGGCAGCGCGCAGCGCGATATCGGCGTCCCCTCTTGAAAGATCGAGCCGGCTGTCGGTCGTCACCACGTGCAGGCTGATATTGGGATGCGTCGCCTTGAGCCGGCTGATCAACAAGGGCAGGAATCGAGCCGCCAATACGTCGTTGGTGGTAAAACGGACGCTCCCGGTAATGTCGCAGGAAACCGCGTCCATTGCATTGGAGAACGCCGTCATGGCATCGCGCACCACCGTCGCCGGGCCGATCAGCGATCGGCCGACATCAGTCAACTCGTAGCCGGTGCGCCTTTTGTCGAAGAGTTCGACGCCGAGATCCTGCTCCAGGCCGGCGATCCGCCGCGACACCGTGCTCTGGCTGACCTTCAACAGGCGCGCAGCCGAAAGCGTCGAGCCGGTCTCGGCTACGGCGAGCAGAAAGCGCAGATCGTCGTAGTTCAATTGGCCCATGGATTGGTTATGCAAAAACGGTGAATGGACGGGCAAAAAAGGTGTTTGCGGTAGTTTCGCCGGCAACCTACACGCCTTTTATCGCCGGCGGAACTGGCCTTGCTGGCCATTCTCCCGGCACTTCCCCGTTCGACGGGTTGCCCCGATCAAAAGATTGCCCTGATCAAAGATTGCCAAGGAGAGAACCCATGCCGAGAGCACTCGTGCCCGCCCATACCAGGATCGTCAACCACTTCAACAAGGAGACCTTCGTCTTCACCGATCCGGTGGAAAGCGAGGCTCTGTCCAAGTTCGACGTCATCCTCGAAAAGGGTGGTTCGGGCGGCGGCAATGCGATCGCCCACGTCCATCCCAAGGCGGACGAATATTTCCACGTCCACAAGGGCCGGCTGATGATCATGATCGACGGCGTCGAACATTTCGCCGATGTCGGCGAAACCGTCATGGTCCCGCGCGGCAAGGCGCATTTCTTCCGCAATGCCAGCGACGACGAAACCCATGCCACGGTGTCGTTCACGCCCGGCCAGAAGCATCTGCGTTTCTTCATCAACCTCGCTGCGTCGACGGTGCTGACGCCGGAGAATTTCTCGCCGCAGGGGGACGCGAAGCTGCTCGCCATCGCTCTGAAGCTCCACGCCTATCGCGACCATCTCTACCTCGCGGGCCCGCCGATCTGGGTGCAGAAGCTGATGTTCGCCACCCTTGCCCCGATTTCCAGGCTGATGGGCTACCGGCTGATCGTCGCTCCCGACGACGCGCCGCTTGGCCAGGATACGGTGCTCAAGCTCGCGACGGAACTGCGCTGACTGCTGCGCTGCAAAACATATCGGCCTTGATCCTGCCCTTCACCCTTGGCATCCTTCGGCAATCCAGGATTCGGAGGATGACGGATGAAAGCGCTGCTCCTGATCGACATCCAGAACGGTTTTTGCCCGGGCGGCAATCTGCCCGTGGCGCACGGTGACGAGATCGTGCCGGTCGCAAATCAGCTGATAGAAGGCGGCGGTTACGACGTCATCGTCGCCTCGCAGGACTGGCACCCGGAAAACCACGGCAGCTTTGCCTCGCGACATGCGGGCAAGAAGCCGTTCGAGATGGGCGAGCTGTCCGGCCAGCCGCAGGTCATGTGGCCGGACCATTGCGTGCAGGGCACGCCGGATGCGGAATTCCATCCCGACCTCAACATCGATGCCGTCGACTATATCCAGCAGAAGGGCGAGAACCCTGCCGTCGACAGCTATTCCGCCTTCCGCGACAACGACCAGGCCGCAACAACGGGCCTTGCCGGCTATCTGAGAGCCCAGCAGGTGACCGAACTTGATCTTTGCGGGCTTGCAACCGACTACTGCGTGAAATTTTCCGCTCTTGACGCCGTGGAAATGCTGCCGGGTGTAAAAGTGCGCTTCATCGAGGATGCCAGCCGTGGCATCGATCCGGAAGGCGTAAAGAGCGCCATCGCCGAGATGAGAGCCAAAGGAATCGGCATCGTTTCGAGCAAGGACATCCTCGCCGACTGATCGACGGCACCGGAGCCGCCGGAGCTCGATAGTTCAGCGGAATCGATCGTTCCATCAGCCCAATTGAATTGCGCGAGGTCCCGCAGGGCTCTAAAGCCGGTGCGAAAAGGATTTATCCAATGAATCGCAGCGAATTCAAACAGGGTGTGAAGGGTGGGCTTATCATCGCCCTCTCCTCGGCGCCCTTCGCCGTGTTGTTCGGCGCCGTGGCAAGCGACAACGGCCTCTCGGTCATGGAAGCCGGGCTGATGAGCGCGACCGTCTATGCCGGCGCCAGCCAGCTCGTCGGCATCGAGCTTTTCGGCCACCATGTCGCGCCGTGGCTGATCGTGCTCTCCGTCTTCGCCGTCAATTTCCGCCATATCCTCTATTCGGCGGCGCTGACCCGATACATCACCCATTTCACGCCGGTCCAGAAATTCTTCACCTTCTTCGTGCTGACCGATCCGCAATTCGCCGAAGCCGTGAAGCGCGGTGAAAGCGGCCAGAGCGTCAGCTTCCGATGGTATATCGGCTTCGGCGCCGCGATCTATTTCCCCTGGCTGTTCTTCAGCGTCATCGGCGCGTTTTTCGGGCGGATGATGGGCGATCCGCGTGCGCTTGCGATCGACGTGCTGCTGCCGGTCTATTTCCTCGGGCTGGTCATCGGCTTTCGCAGCAAGCCGGGCTTTTATCCGGTGGTAGTGGCGAGCGCACTCGGTTCCGTGCTCGGCTATCATTTTGTCGGCTCGCCCTGGCATGTCAGCATTGGTGCCGCGGTCGGAGTGGTCGTCGCGGCTTTCTTGCCGCTGTCCACCGATTCCGTGCCGGCGAACGCCGCCGCCGAGATGGAGAGCTGACATGACCGACCTCATCTCCGCGGATATGGCTCTGCTGATATTGGCCGCTGCGGTCGCGACCTACCTTACCCGCATCGGCGGATATGTGCTGATTACCCGGATGAAGACGATCCCGCCGCGCATGGAGCAGGCTCTCAACGCCGTACCGGCAGCGGTCCTGACCACGCTCGTCGCCCCCGCCTTCTTCAACGGCGGCTGGGACGTCAAGATCGCCATGCTGGCCGCGCTCGTGGTCGGCATCCGGTATCCGGGTCTCTTGCTGCTCGGCGCCGGCTGGGCGGCAGCGATGATCTGCCGCCACCTCCTGGGCTTCTGATTAGAGGCGCCGGCTTCAGGAAAGCGGCTCTGTCGCCTTCACCAGCCAGGTCTTGACGTCTTCATCATCGATCAGCGGCAGCAGCTTTTCGCGCACGGCGGCGTGGTAACCGTTCAGCCAACCAAGCTCCTCGGCGGTCATCAGCTCAGGCAGCACGAGACGGCGGTCGATCGGGCACCAGGTCAGCGTCTCGAACGCGAGCATCGGCTGGTCGCCGCCGTTGATATCTTGCGGACCCTTCACATAGATCAGGTTCTCGATGCGGATGCCGAACGAGCCAGGACGATAATAACCAGGCTCGTTGGAGAGGATCATGCCGGACAGCAGTTCCTGGGTCGCCAGCCGCGAGATCCGCTGCGGCCCCTCATGCACCGAGAGGTATGAGCCGACGCCATGGCCGGTGCCATGTGCATAATCGCCGCCGGCCTTCCAGAGCGCGATGCGGGCGAGCGGATCGAGATCGCAGCCGCGGGTGCCCTTCGGAAACCGCGCCGTGCTGATGCCGATCATGCCCTTCAGTACCAGCGTGAAGAAACGCTTGTGCTCTTCCGGAACAGAGCCGACCGCGACCGTGCGAGTGATGTCGGTCGTGCCGTTGACATATTGCGCGCCCGAATCGACCAGGAAAAGCTCGCCGGCTTCAAGTTTGCGGTTGGTCTCGGTGGTCACCCGGTAGTGGATGACCGCGCCGTGTTCGCCGGCGCCGGAGATCGTATCGAAGGAAATGTCCTTCAGCGGGTTCTGCATGTTTTGGCCCACGCGGGCGCGGGTCGCCTCCAGCGCCTTGACCGCATCGATCTCGGTGATCGTGCCGGGCGCCTGGGCGTCGAGCCAGCAGAGATATTCGACCATCGCCGCGCCATCCTGCAGATGGGCCTTGGCTGAGCCGTCGAGCTCCTCGTGGTTCTTGCAGGCGCGCGGCAGTTTTGCCGGATCGGAAGCCTCGACCACCTCGCCGCCGGCGGCCGTGATCGCTTTGGTAAGCGCCAGCGGCGTTAGCTCGGGATCGATCAGGATCTTTGCGCCATCCGCCGAAAAGGCCGCAAGCCGCGCTGGGAATTCCGAAGGCGGGCGCTGCACGCAAATCTGAGCCAGGTAGGCGGCCTGTTCGATGCCGGTCTTGAGCGGGTCGAGAAAAATCTCCGCCTTGCCCTCGGCCGGAATGATGGCGCGCGACAGCGGATAGGGTGTATGCGGCACGTCATCGCCGCGGATGTTGAAGATCCAGGCAACCGATGTCGGATCGGCGATGACGACAGCGGCAGCGCCCTTCTCCTTCACCTGGCTTGCAATCGCCGCAATCTTCTCGCCCGCCAGGGTACCGGCATGCTCCTGTTTCTGGATCGACACGGCGCCGAGCGGCTCGGCGGGACGATCGGTCCAGATCGCGTCGAGCGGATTGGCGTCGAGCAGCACCAGCGAACCGCCGATCTCGGCAAGCGCCTTTTCCAGCCGCCGCACTTCCGCGCCCGCATGCAGCCACGGATCGATACCGAGCCGGAAACCTCTTGCGCCGTGGCGCGGCAGCCAGACATGCGGCGGTTCGTTGACGAGATCGCCAGCGGCGAACATCGAGCCGTCCACCTGTTCGGCAAGCTGGGTGACGTAACGTCCATCGACGAAAACGATAGCCTCACGTTGCGTGATGAGCGCCATGCCGGCCGATCCGGTGAAGCCGGTGAGCCATGACAGGCGTTCGGCGGAGGCCGGCACGTATTCGCCCTGGTATTCGTCGGCGCGGGGAATAAGAAAACCGTCAATGCCGAGATCGGCGAATTTCGCCCGGAGCGCGCTGACGCGATCGCGGCCGAACTGCGGGGCGGACTTCACTTCGAAGGACTGGAACATGGGCTTGAGTTTCCGGGCTGCTTGATTCCGAGAGGTTGCGATCATGTTAGCCGATCTTCGGCAGACATTGCCAGCCGAGCCGGAAATGATCGGCGATTGTGCATCTGCTCAATGCGTTTGGCGCCGACATAGCCTTCATATGCAGCAAACGCATACCACCAATGAGAGAATCTCTCTCACTGTGCGGTGCAGCAATCGCTATATTCACTTCATCGAACGGGCGCCGAACAAGGTCCGTATCAAGAGGATCGCTTCCATGGCCAATTCTTTCTTCCGCAATGCCTTCAACCGCATGGTCGAAGCTCGCGAGCGTCAGGTTGCCCGTTACGTCAACGGCGCCCTGCTGGGCCTCGACGACGAAACGCTGAAGGGGCTCGGCACCAGCCGCGAAGAACTGCGCCGCAAGGGCGCCCAGAACTACGTATTCTAAGCTCCGTATTCTGACATTCGGCCGGCGCGGGCTCTCCTCCCTCACCCGCCCCGGCTTTCAGGATACGAGGCCCGCTCGAGCATCTCCCTCCTCAGGCTCGCGGGTAGATCAGTCTCAGAACTGATCGCAAGGCGGCACCACTGGTGTCGCCTTTTTGCTGTCTGCCTCAGAAGCCATGCACAGAATTCAATGCTGCACACGCATACGAATCAATCGTGGCGCAGGTGGATCGTTACCCAGCCATTGCGCCAGATGGTACGGACGTGAGCGAGGTGGACGCCGTTATAGGCGGCCAGCACCTTCCAGCGCTGTGTAGCCAGGATGCCGGAGAGGATCACCGAACCGCCGGGCGCCAGATGGGCCGCAAGCTGTGGCGCCATCTTCATCAGCGGCCGTGCCAGAATGTTGGCGATGATCAGGTCGAACGGCCCTTCCCGATCGAATGCCGGCGAATGAAATCCCGGCGCCGTCTCCAGGCGGATGCCGGTGGCGATGCCGTTGCGGCGAACATTTTCCCGGGCCACCCGAACAGCGACTGGGTCTATGTCGGTCGCGAGCACCGGGATATTGCGCAGCTTGCGCGCGGCAATCGCCAGTACGCCGCTTCCGGTTCCGAGGTCGAGCGCGTTACGGACGGTCCTTGCGCGCATCACCTCCTCGATCACTTCGAGGCAGCCGGCGGTCGTGCCGTGATGGCCGGTGCCGAAGGCCTGACCCGCATCGATCTCGATGGCGATATCGTTGACCTTCACCTTGTCGCGGTCATGCGAGCCGTGGACGATGAACCGCCCTGCCCTCACCGGCTTCAGCCCTTCCAGCGACTTGGCGATCCAGTCGATATCCGGGATGACTTCCCTTTGGATTTCGAGAGCGGGAAAGGCTTGGGCGAGGCCGTCCGCGATGCGCTCGCGTACCATCTCCTCGTCACCCGCCAGCATATAGACGGACGCTTCCCAGATGTCCTTTTTCTCGTCCACCTCGGTTGTGGCGATGGCGAAATCCTCTTCGCCGAAGACCTCCGACAGGATATCGAGAATCTCGGCCGCACCTTTTTCGGTGGACGTGACGTAAAGGCGGATTTCGCTCAAGGAAACGGTCTCTCAGCTATTGATCGGTGGCGGAGAGGATTGCCACAGAAGCTGTGTCCGCTTCAACGTCAAACGTATCAGCCCTTGATCAGATTTTCGAGCTTCTTGACCGCGACGTCGGGGTTTTCGCCATAGGCAATGGTGCCGGCGAAGCGCCCGCCATTGTCGAGCAGGAACACCGAGGCCGTATGGTCCATGGTGTAGTCGCCGTTCGGATTCTTCTCGTCGACCGGCACTTTCTTGAAATAGACCTTGAAACCCTTGGCCATCTCCTGGACCTTGGCCGGCGGACCGGAAATGCCCTTCACCCTGTCGGTGACATTGGAAACATACTGGCCGAGCAGTTCCGGACTGTCGCGCTCCGGATCGATGCTGACGAAATAGCCGTTGAGCTTGGTGCCATCCGGATCGACCTTGTGCAGCCAGCCGTTCAGCTCGAACAGCGTCGTCGGGCACACTTCCGGGCAATGGGTGAAGCCGAAGAACAGCGCCGTCGGCTTGTCCTGGAAGGCCTTTTCGGTGATCGGCTGGCCGTTCTGGGCGACGAGCTGGAACGGCACGCCGAACGGACCTTCCGCAAGCTGCTGTTTCGAGCCGGTCACCTCCATCGTCAGCCAGACAAGCACGCCGGCAAGCGCCGCGACGGCGACCCAGAGGATGGTGCGAAAGCTTTTCATCGGTATCTCTTCAGCTCAGACCTAATGACGGATCGATAGACCCCAGGCGGCGGCGAAGCAATTCAAGAAGCCGTTTTCGAGAGATATCGCGCTGATTTGTCTCAACGAAACGGCGGCCGGTCAGAAACACCAGGAAAGGCCGGTTTCGCCGAGCGTCAGCAGGATGGAAGAGCCGAACCGGAGCCAGCCGTAAAAGGCGACACCGCCGAATCCGAGCAAGAGCAGGCTTACGGCGGCGATCAGCGGCAGGCGGTAAATCTCGATCGTACTGTTCATGACGTTCAATCTACCACCCTTTCCGGCTTTTCAGAAGGTCGCAACATTCGAACAAGTTTAGGGTAAGATTAATACCTGTCTGAGATCTTATAAAGGCGAACGTGGTTTACGATTCGTAGCGGCGAATGGGAGTGAGGATGCAGCACGCATCGCACTAGGGGCCGCTATGTCGACCGCGAAAAGACATGATGTCGCCGACACCGGCTCGCCCTCAGTTTCCATCTCTATCTGCAGTCTGTCGGACCTGATCCGGCGCGGGAGGAATTTCAACAGCATGACGGCAAAACCCCTTCGCAAGACGCTGTCGGTCAATCACCGGCTCTGGACGCTGGCAGGCTCCGCCTTTGTCGGCATCGGCGCGATGCTGCTTGTCGGCTGGTACGAAGGCCGACAGCTCGACGAAGCGCTGCAGCGCGCGACCGATATCCAGGAGCATGTGGATACGGTCGACGGCATGCGCATCGCCAACCTGGAACTCGTTCTGGCAGCGATGGACACGATCGTCGACCGCGACGACAAACGGGTCGAGCCGAGCCGGCTGAAGGCGATGGCGGACTCCTCCGACAAGTTGAAAAGCTCTGCCGGTAATCTGAAGAAACTCGCGGCTGAAATCGGCAATCCAGGCCTCGTCTCGAATTTCGAGACGGACCTCGCAGCTCTTTCGACGGCGATCCAGGTCGATCTCAAAAAAATGGTCGAAACCGGCGCGCCCAAAGAGGCCTATGACAAGATCGACGACGCCATCGACGGTGCCGGCGAACGGGTTGGCGCAATGCTCGATACGGCTGCCGTCGCGGGCGAGAAACTGGTGCGCAGCCGCGTCCAGGAGGCGAATACGCTTTCTTCGACCTCACTCTATGTACAGCTCGGCTGCGGCCTGATCGCATTGGTCGCCATGGCGATCCTGCAGAGCATTCACGGCGGCGCGATCCGGCGCGGCATCGACGGCGTCCGTTCGAGCATGCAGCGGATCATTGGCGGAGACTACAACACGCCCGTGCCCGGCATAGATCTCGGCGACGAGATCGGTGAAATGGCGCGCGCCACCGACGTCTTCAGGCTTGCAGCCGTCGAGCGCCAGACCCTGGAAGTCAACCTGGAAGACGAACGCCGCCAGAACGAGACCCGGCGGCAGACGAGCGAGTCCGAACAGAAGGCAGAAGCCGAAGCGCTCCACTTCGCGGTCGATTCGCTTGCAAGCGCCCTCAACCGCCTCTCGGAAGGCGATCTCGCGGCCGCCCTCGAGCGTCCCTTCCGGGGCGACCTCGAGCGCCTGCGCACCGACTTCAACCGGGTCGTCGAGCGTCTGCGCCACGTCATGACCGAGGTCGCCACCAGCTCGAGTTCCATCGGCGCAAACGCGAACCAGATGCGCTCCGCCGCCGACGATCTCGCCAAGCGCACCGAAAAGCAGGCAGCCTCGCTCGAAGAAACGTCCGCGGCCCTCGAAGAAATCACCTCGACCGTGCGCAACGCCACCAGTCGCGCCGAAGAGGCGACCCAGATGGTGAGCCATGCCAAGGACTACACGGAACAGTCCACCAGTGTGGTCCGCGATGCAACGGCCGCCATGGGGCGGATCGAGGACGCGACGGCCGAGATCGGCAAGATCATCAACGTCGTCGACGAGATTGCCTTCCAGACCAACCTGCTGGCGCTCAACGCCGGCGTCGAGGCGGCCCGCGCGGGCGAAGCCGGCAAGGGCTTTGCCGTCGTCGCCCAGGAAGTGCGCGAACTCGCCGGACGCGCGGCCGGCGCGGCCAAGGATATCAAGGCGCTGGTCACCCGTTCGAACCACGAGGTCAAGACCGGCGTCGATCTGGTGAAGGCGACCGGCGAAGCGCTGACACGGATCGGCGACGACGTCCTGAAAATCAACGATCACGTTCACGCGATCTTCACCTCTGCGCGCGAACAATCGACCGGACTGACGGAAATCAATATCGCGATCGGCCAGATGGACCAAGCAACGCAACAGAACGCCGCAATGGTGGAGCAGAGCACCGCTGCCAGCCATTCGCTGGCAAGCGATGCCGAAAACCTCAACCAGCTGATCAGCCATTTCCAGATCCGCGGAGGCAATGGCCCGCGCGCCGTCGAGGCTGCGAGCGCTTCCACGCCACCCAAACCATCGCCCGCACTCAACTTGATGAACAAGCTCGCGGGAGCCTTCAGCAATAGCCCCACCTCCGCCAAGCCGAAGGCCGTGGGATCCTCAGACAAATGGGAAGAGTTCTGACATGAGCAATGCCATCAAACAGTCCGGCGCCTACCTCGAAATCGTCTCCTTCCATCTCGGAGACCAGGAATTCTGCATCGACATCATGGCGATCCGCGAAATCCGCGGCTGGGCACCGGTGACCCCGATGCCGCACACGCCGTCCTACGTGCTCGGCCTCATCAACCTGCGCGGCGCGGTAATCCCGGTCATCGACATGGCCTGCCGCCTCGGCATGAAGATGACCGAACCGTCGGAACGTTCCGCAATCATCGTCACCGACATCGCCGGCAAGCTGGTCGGCCTGCTGGTCGAGCAGGTATCCGACATGATGACCATCCGTGGCGAAGACCTGCAGCCGGCCCCGGAAATCATTCCGGAAGCCCAGCGCGCCTTCTGCCGCGGCATCGTCGCGCTTGAAAAGACGATGGTCTGCTTCCTGAACCTGGACACCGTCATCGCCGACGAACTGGCGCGCGAAGCCGCGTAATTTCGCGGGCCGCTAAAAAGTCCGAAACTATGTCCGGATCTTCCGTCACACGCAAATGTGACGGAAGATTAACGTATTGTAATCATTGCCTATTTGTAACAATTTTAAACGGAACCGGGGAACCGGGTCGACGTTCTCCCGTCGCTAAATGCCCAACCGACGCCTCAAACGCCCCTCGGCTGGTTTACCCAGATAGGAGAACGACCATGAACAAGGCTTTTGCTCTCGCAGTCCTGATGTCCGCAGCCACGATGGGAACCGCATATGCCCGCGATATGGGCATGACGGCCAAGCCCGCCGGCGATGTCGCCATCGTCTATACCGATCCCGAAATCGACAATAGCGCCAAACGGCTCGACGTGCCTGAGAGCATCATCCATCCAAGCCCGGCAATGGTGCAGAAGGCACAGGCCGAGGTGAAGGCCGACCGCGCGCTGCGGGCCGACCTTCTGAAGCAGAACGTCGAACTCAACAACGTCGTGGCGATCGACACCGCCGCCGATGGCAGCCGGACCGTCTACGTCCGCTGATTCGCCGTTGATGAAACGGGGGCCGGTGTCTTTCCTCCGGACCCCGTTTCGGCGAAAGCCATTCACAGTCGCCTCTACGCGGGTAGCCATTCACAGTCGCCTCTACGCGGGTGATGGAACCTTAAATCATTGCTGCCTAGAGATGATTTCAGAAAAGCCCGGAACAATCTCCGGGCATTTCCGGTTCCGTCTATATCTTGGTGCCGAAGAGACACGTGTTCGGCACCTAAGAACCGAGAAAGGAACATGTTATGAAGAAGGTTATTGCTCTCGCAACTCTTATATCCGCTTCCTCAATCGGGGGCGTATACGCCCAGGACCTCGCCCCGACCACGCCGGCCCCCTCCCCGTCGGACGTGACGGTGGTCTACATTACCGAGGCCACGGATAGCGAATCGTCGAACGACAAGATCCCGCCGACGCTGACGACCCCCAACCCGCAGGCAGCGGAGGCCGCCCAGGCGCAGATCCAAACGGATTCCAACCTGATGGCGGCTCTCGAAGAGAAGAATGTCCAGTTGCAGCATGTGGCGGGCATCGAAACGGCTGCCAATGGCGGCAAGATCGTCTACGTCCGCTAATAGGCCATCCAACGACTGAAGAACAGGCTCGCTTTGCGGGCCTGTTTTTTGTGCCGCCACGCCTGAATTGACTCCCGCCACACCGCATGACTGTATTCGCCGTAAGGATGCGGCATGGTTTGTATCTTTACGCTTTGGGAGGAGCGCGCTTGAGCGACAGAGTTGACGCCATCGTGGTGGGCGCGGGGCTTTCGGGCCTCGTCGCCGCGACCGAACTTGCAGATGCCGGCCGCTCCGTCGTCATCCTCGACCAGGAACCGGAACAGAACCTTGGCGGCCAGGCCTTCTGGTCGCTCGGCGGGCTGTTCCTCGTCGATTCTCCCGAACAATGGCGGATGGGCATCCGCGATTCGCTCGATCTCGCCTGGCAGGATTGGCTCGGCACCGCCGGTTTCGACCGCGAGGAGGATCATTGGCCACGCCTCTGGGCGGAAGCCTATGTGGCCTTCGCCGCCGGCGAGAAACGCTCCTGGCTCAGGCAGATGGGCCATCGCATCTTTCCGATCGTCGGCTGGGCGGAACGCGGCGGTGGCTCGGCGACCTCGCATGGCAATTCCGTCCCCCGGTTCCACACCACCTGGGGCACCGGCCCCGGCGTCGTCGAACCGTTCGAGCGGCGGGCGCGCGAGGCGGAGAAGGGCGGAAAGATCCGCTTCCTCTGGCGGCACCGCGTCGACAATCTGGTCAGGACCGGCAGTGCCGTGACAGGGGTTGCAGGTACGGTCCTTGCAGCGAGCACGGCGCTGCGTGGCGAGGAAACCTCCAGGACATCGGCCGGTGACTTCGAGCTCAATGCGCCGATCGTCATCGTCGCTTCGGGCGGCATCGGCGGCAATCATGACCTCGTACGGCAGATGTGGCCGGCAAGGCTCGGGCGACCGCCGGCCTTCATGGTCTCGGGCGTGCCGAAACACGTGGACGGGCGGATGATCGGCATTACGCGCTCCGCCGGCGGACAGGTGATCAACCGCGACCGCATGTGGCACTATACCGAGGGCCTGCGGAACTGGAACCCGGTCTGGCAAAACCATGGCATCCGGATCCTGCCAGGCCCCTCCTCGATGTGGTTCGACGCGACGGGCAAGCGCCTGCCTGCCCCTTTTTATCCCGGCTACGATACGCTCGGCACGCTGCAGCACCTCATGGCGACCGGCTACGACTACAGCTGGTTCGTGCTGAACCAGAGCATCATCCGCAAGGAATTCGCGCTCTCCGGCTCCGAACAGAACCCGGACCTCACCGGCCGCGACTGGAAGCTGACCGCGAGACGGGCGATCGGCAGGAAAGCGACGGGGCCGGTCGAGGCCTTCAAGGAACAGGGCGAGGATTTCGTGGTCGCCGAGAGCCTTGGCGAACTGGTCGCGGGCATGAACCGACTTGCCGGCAGCAACCTCCTGGACCTCGCCGCTATCGAACATGAAGTCCTTGCCCGTGACGGACAAGTGGCCAATCCCTTTGCCAAGGATGCGCAGATCATGGGCATTCACAACGCCCGCCGTTCGCTCGGTGAAAAGCTGGTACGCACGGCAAGACCGCACCGCATTCTCGATCCGGCGCACGGACCGTTGATCGCGGTGAGGCTGAACATCCTGACCCGCAAGACGCTCGGGGGGATCGAGACGGACCTCTCGGCCCGCGTGCTCGGTGAGAATGGAGACGTGATCCCGGGCCTCTATGCCGTCGGCGAGGCCGCCGGCTTCGGCGGTGGCGGCATGCACGGCTATCGGGCGCTGGAAGGCACCTTTCTCGGCGGCTGCCT
>NZ_JALBGW010000114.1:0-14867 GCF_023006485.1 Neorhizobium sp. BETTINA12A | reverse complement strand
TTCCAGCAGCGAGCGGGCGAAGCGCGACGCGAGCCGCGGGCCGACGGCGCGGCCCATGGCCGTGGAGCCGGTTGCGGAGACGAGCGGGATCTTGTCGTGATCGACGAGGACTTCGCCGATATCGCGCCCGCCGATCAGAACGGTCGAGAGGTTCTTCGGGGCCTTCCCGCCATCCGCAACGAAACGGGCGAGCGCCTTTTCGAAGATTGCCTGGGTGGCGAGCGCGGTCAGCGGTGTCTTTTCGGACGGCTTCCAGACGGTGGAATTGCCGCAGACGATGGCGAGCGCCGCATTCCAGGACCAGACCGCGACCGGGAAATTGAAGGCGGAGATGATGCCGATGGCGCCGAGCGGATGCCAGGTTTCCATCATCCGGTGTTCGGAACGTTCGGTGGCGATGGTCAGGCCATAGAGCTGGCGGGACAGGCCGACCGCGAAATCGCAGATGTCGATCATTTCCTGTACTTCGCCGAGGCCTTCGGAGGTGACCTTGCCGACCTCGATGGAGACGAGCCGGCCGAGTGCGGTCTTGGCCGCGCGCAGTTCCTCGCCGAGCAGGCGGATCAGTTCGCCGCGCTTCGGAGCCGGCACCAGCCGCCATTCGAGAAAGGCCGCATGGGCTGCGTCGATCGCTTTTGCGGCGCCGGCGGCGGTTTCTTCCGGCAGTCTGCCGATTTCCAGGCCGGTGATCGGCGAACGGACGGCGAGCGTGCCGCCAGTATAGCTTTCGGCTTTCACGCCGAGACCGCCCAGAATGTTTTTCACCTCAGCGGCGAGATCGAGTGTGGCGAGCGTCATGTCAGTCTCCGGATGGGTAATTTTCGTCAATCTACAAATCGGTGGCGGTTTCGCAATCAGAACCGCTCGCCGGCGAAATGGGCGACCTGTGCGCCCGCCTCGTAATAGGCTTCCTTGATGGCGCGGAAGGCCGGTTCCTGCGGGTTAGAAAGCGGTAGCGGCAGATCGGCCTCGGAGATCTCTCCGAGGATATGTCTTGCAAGCAGCTTGCCGAACGTCGTGCCGGGCGCGATGCCCCGGCCGTTATAGCCCGAAAAACCGATCGTGTTGCGGCCGAATTTGTGGAGGCGGGGCAAAGCGTTGTCGGTCATGCCGATCTTGCCGTACCACTCGGCCTCGAATTCCACCTCGCCGAGCTGCGGGAAGATGCGCTTCAGCGAGCGCCGAGCCCAGCTTTTATGGATCGCCGTACCTGTTCCACGCAAGGCGCCGACGGAGCCGAAGACCAGCCGGCCTGCCTGATCCATGCGGAAGGAGGAGAGGATTTCCTTTGTGTCCCAGCAACCCTCGCGCCCGGCAAGGATGGAGCGGCGGAGGTTGTCGCTGAGCGGCGTGGTGGCGAGATTGAAATAGGGCAGGTGCACCTGCTCGCGCCGCACCTCTTCCCAAGGGCCTGTACTGTAGGCATCGGTTGCGACGATCACCCAATCGGCTGTAACCTGGCCGAAAGCGGTCCTGACGAATTTTCGGCCGTCGATCTCACCGGTGCCGATGACGGCGCTGCCGGTGTGGAGCTTGGCGCCGGCCTTCACCGCCGCATGGGCAAGACCACGCGCATAGCCGAGCGGTTGCAGCGTTCCGGCACGCATGTCGAGCAGCGATCCGGAATAGGCGGTGGAACCGACACGCCGTTCCGTCTCGGCGGCATCGAGCAAAGTCACCGGGGCGCCGCGCGCCTGCCATTGCCGGGCGCGCTCCTCCAGTTCCTTCACCCCTTCCGGGCCAACGGCGCAATGCAGCGTGCCGTTCTTTTCGAGCTCGCAGGCGATGGCGTGTTTGTCGATCAGCTCGCGGACGAGGGCGGGGCCGTTGCCGAGCAGGTCGAGCAGGCGTTCACCGTAAACCGGGCCGAGTTCCTTGGGGAAATCGTCGGGCATCACCCACATGCCGGCATTGATGAGGCCGACATTGCGGCCGGCACCGCCGAAACCGATCTCGGCCGCTTCGAGCAGCACGACATTGGTCCCCGCTTGCGCAAGATGCAGCGCGGCCGAGAGACCGGTATATCCGCCGCCGACAATCACCACATCGGCCGAGATCGTCTCCTCCAACCGGGTGGTGAGCGGCGGTGCGGGGGCGGTCTTTTCCCAGAGGCCGTGAGAGCGGGGATCGTTCAGCATGATGATTGTCCGGGAGTGTTGGTTGCCAACTCTTTACAGGGAGCCGTTATCGATGAATATCGACATGTTCTCAACAGATCATTCGCTGGAGGAATGACATGCTGCCGCCCCGGCGCTTTCTCCCGTCATTCTCGCTGCTTTCCGCCTTCGAGGCGGCGGCCCGCACCGGCAGCGTCACGGCTGCGGCAAACGAGCTTGGCCTCACCCAGAGCGCCGTCAGCCGCCAGATTTCGGCGCTCGAGAGACAACTCGGCGTGGCTTTGTTCTTACGCGAACGCCAGACGATCCGGTTGACGCTTGCCGGAGACGGGTATGCCCGCGAGGTGCGGGAGGCGCTCAGGCGCATTTCGCATGCCTCGCTCAATCTCAGGGCCAATCCTTCCGGCGGCACGCTGAACCTTGCCATCCTGCCGTTTTTCGGCACGCGCTGGCTGACGCCGCGGATCGGGCGTTTTCTCGATGCGCATCCGGGCATGGTCGTGAACCTGATCACACGGCTCGAACCGTTCGATTTCCGGTTCGACACGCTGGATGCCGCCATTCATTTCGGTGCGGCTCGCTGGCCGGGCGCGGCGCTTACCTTCCTGATGGATGAGGAAGTGCTGCCCGCATGCAGTCCGGAGTTCAAGGCGCGGCACAATCTTCAAACTCCGGCCGACGTGCTGCAGGCGCCGCTACTGCATCTCAATACCCGGCCGGACGCCTGGGAATTGTGGTTTTCAAAGAACCGCATCACGTTCGATGCCTTGCATGGGATGCTGTTTGACCAGTTCATCACCATGGTCGAGGCGGCAACCGCCGGCCTCGGTGCCGCGCTGCTGCCGCGGTTCCTGATCGGCCGGGAGCTGGAGCAGGGCCTGCTGGTGCCGGCCGTGGACGCCGAGAGGATGGAGGCCGGCCAATATCATCTCGCCTATCCGCCCGACCGAGCCACCTATCCGCCACTTGCGGCTTTCAGGGAGTGGATCATCCAGGAGATCCACAGGCAAGAGATTCACCAGGATGCGCTTGCGAACGGCGGTCGCATCGGCCAATAGTCGGACATGTCCATCATGATCGCGAAGGCGATCCGACCGACGGGAAGACGTCCATGAAACCTATTTTCGTCCAGCTCCGCTGCAAGCCCGGCAAGACCTACGAGGTTGCCGACGCCATCTACAAGACCGAGCTAGCGTCCGAACTTTATTCGACCAGCGGCGAATGGGACCTGCTGTTGAAGGTCTACATCAAGGACAACGACGAGATCGGCCGCTTCGTAAACGAGAAGATCGCCTCGATTCCGGGCATCGAACGTTCGTTGACGACGATGACCTTCACAGCGTTCTGAGCGCAAAAAAAAGCCGCCACAGGGCCGGCTTTTTGGATTGGATTTAAAAATCTCAGGCATGCGCCGCCGAGGCGCTGTTGCGCGAGCGAACCAGCTCGCGGATGGCAAGACGCACTTCGTCGGCAGAGCCGAAACGCTGCTCGTCCAGATCGATGACATGGAATTTAACGGCGATGAATTTCAGCCGATCCGCGTCAGGAATGACAATACCGACGGGCTCGCCGCCGAACTCGATTACTTGCTTCTGCATGGCAGACTCCCGCTTTGGCTGCTTGCGACGCAGCTCTGGCGAATGAAAATTTTCAGGAACGATTGAACTGAAGCGTTACATTCGACAGCACGGAAGGGAGCGGCGATCCGTGCCATTCATTTTGAACGCGGCCTCACCAAAGGCGGCGACGCGGACGAATTTAAACATGTCACTCTCCCTTCATGGCGTTGCGCGAAAGTCGGCGAGACTCAGCAGGCCGAACGAAAATCAACTGTAGGCGAGTCCCACAAAATGATCAACGGAAATCAATCTACCTAGAATTTTTTTCCGACTGATGACAGGAAGAAGGCCGAATTGTGAAATTTCATTCGCGATTCCTGATCATTGCCTGTCAGCCCTGAGATAGGTGGCTTTTCCATCCAAGCAAGGATCGAGAGTGGAAAATTTCCGGCAAAGCCCGGATCGACCGGCTCAAATTTCCGAGAGCAGGGTTTCGATCCGATCCACCAACCCGTCTGCGCTCTCGCGGCTGAGACATAGCGGCGGACGCAGGACAATGCGCTTCGGTATGCTATCGTCCACGATAAACCCGGGTCGTAGCCGTTCGCCGAGGTTCGCAGCCTCGTCCGACAGATCGACCACGAGCAGCAAGCCGCTGCCGGTCACGGCACGGATCGCCGGAAAGCGTTCGGCCAGGCTTTCGAGCCGCGTCTTCAGATGGCCGCCGATCTCGCGGGTGTTCTCCCGCAATTGCTCTTCCCTGATGACATCGAGCGCCGCTGCGGCCGCTGCTGCTTCAACCGGAGAGATCGTCCGCGGACGTTCGTCGGCGGCAAGGCTTGCCGCGATTTCGGGCCGTGTCAGCAGAAGCGCCGTCGCCCCTCCGTCCGGTCCGTCGGCGATCAGAAAGTCAGGCGCCAGGCCCCGGTGCGAGAAACCCCAGGTGTGGTGGCCAAGACGGCCGTAGCCCGTTCCGGTTTCGTCGACGACCAGCAGGCCGGCCTTCTCTCGAAGTTCGGCCAGCGGCTCGTCGAGGTGCAAGGCCTCGTCGTAACCGTTCGCGAGCACGGCTGCGATATCCTCGAGATCGTGGATCATGTCGGCTGCGGTGCCGATGGCGGGGACAGTGAAAAGGTCCGGATCGCGGCGGTTCACCCGGAAACCCGGCAGGCCGATGATCCGGGCCTTGTTCGTGTGGGCGCGGACGAGCCGGAAGGCGAGATCCAGAGCGTCGCCACGGCTGGCCGCAAACGCGACATGGTTCAAACCTTCAGGCGCAAGCTCAGCCAGTTGCACTCGCAACACCTCCTCCGGCTCAGATGGATGGCTCGTGGCGCGGTTGAGCAGGATGGTCTGGCGGTAGGTCGCGGCGGCGAGGCGTGGATGTCCGTGGCCGATCAGCGGCGCCTGGCCGCCGAGATCGAGCGCGGTGCGCCCCGTTGCGTCGAAGAGATATTCCTTCCAGCCGCGCACCGGTTGATCGGAATGTTTCGGAGCCGGGGCATTCGCATCGATGCCGAGCAATGCAGCCGGGGAAGGACATAACCTCGACCACCTGCCGACCCCGGTCGGCGTGCAGAAAAGCGGCGGCACGAGATCCGGATCGAGGCAGAACCTGAGCCGCAGGCCGCCTATCGAGTTGTCCGCTCCGGCGATCACGCCGATCGGGTCGCCTGCGGCGAGTTCCGTCTCTTCGGCAAGCGTACATTCGAGGCCTTCGACATGCAGGGTCAGGTCGCGTCCGACAAGGACAAGGCGGGGGCCGGCGCTTTTCAGCGTCCCGGCAAAAGGCGCCACTGCCGTTATCCGGGCGGGGATACAGGCATCGATATGGAGCGCGAAACTTTCCGGCTCCTGCTGCGGGTCGGTGCTGCCTTTCGAAAGTCGGTATTCGCCGTAACGGGTGCTGGCGCGGCCGGTCTCCCGGGAAATGTGGGCAAGCAGCTTCCAGTCGTTGTCGGTGTCCGTCCAGTTTCCGCCGTAGAGAAGCGGACTGGTGACGCTCAGGTCCACCAGCCGGAAAGTTTCCGGGTCGATATCGAGCAGGAGCCGGCCGATTTCCGGCAACGGCTTCGTCATTCCCGTGGCATCGAGGATGGCTGCAAAGACCTGTGCCGGGGAAACGGCGGTTGCGCCATTGAGCACCGCACGGCGTTTCTCGGTCTCCTCCTTTGCTTGCGGATCATCGGGCGACAACGCTTGCCGGCTCTCGGCTTCGGCGGCGAGGATGCCGGTGCGGGCGACGACCAGCGGCCACAGGGCTTCGAGCTCGGCCAGGGTGAAAGGATAGATCTCGTGGTAGGCGCGGATCGCCGGCAGTAGGGCGAATGGATCTCCATCGCGGTCCGCGAGCAGGTAGGCACAAGTATTGGCGAAACCGGCAACGAGCCAGCCATTGGAAATGCCTGAGAAATCCGTCACGCCGGTCGGCATCCATGTGCCTCCCGTATCTTCGCCGATGACGGTTCCGGCATTCAGGTTCTGATGTGCCGCCGCGACCCTGAGGCCCGGGCCGAGCGGCTGGATGCGCCGAAGCGCCGTCACCATCGCCTTGGCGATCACGTCGCGGATTTCCTGGTCGGCGACGGTGGACAGAAGCGAGACCGTCTGGGGGCCGGCCTTGCGCAGGTCGCCTTCCGGCTCGCGCTCGAGGACCGGATGTTCGAAATCCTGGAGGCTTTTCGCAAGCTCGGCCGAGATCGATCCGAAGGCGGCGACGGATCGATCCGACAGTTTTTCACCGGTCGGCGGCGGGGCACCTTCCAGGAATGTCAGGAGGCGGACACGCCGGTCTTCGCCGCCGAGCGGCAGGACAAGCATATCGCCGCCGTCCTTGGTCATCACCGGTTCGGGAACTCGCGGCCCGTCGGGACTGCGCAGGATATGGCGCATCAAGGCGTGTTCCGCCTCGATCTCCTCGATGGGATCGTTGGCGGGCGATACTTTGAGCAGATAGCGCAAGTGGCCGTTGTCGATCAGGAAGTAGGGGTTCTGCCGTCCCTCGATCGGGAAGATCTGCCCGGAAAGCCCGTAGTGGTCGCGTAGAACGCCCTCGATCGCGTCGATCGAAAGGTCGTTTGCAGGAGGCTCGATGAGTTCTGGCAGGACGTCGGACATGAACCTCTCCGGAAGGGCGCTTCCGAAGAGGATAGAGCGTTAAAGGCCTGCGTCCATAGGCCTTTTCACCGACATTGGCTAGGTCTTAGCCCATACGCTCCGAAGCGTAGGAACCGGGGCTCGGCGGGAAGACGACGGTACGATTGCCGTTGATGAAGGTACGGTGATGGATATGGGCGTGGATGGCGCGCGCCAGGACCTGGCTTTCGACGTCGCGGCCGAGCGAAACATAGTCGTCGGCCGACTGCGCATGGGTGATGCGCACGGTGTCCTGCTCGATGATCGGGCCTTCGTCGAGATCAGCGGTGACGTAATGCGCCGTCGCGCCGATCAGTTTTACGCCGCGGGTATAGGCCTGCTTGTAGGGATTGGCACCCTTGAAGCTCGGCAGGAAGGAGTGGTGGATATTGATGATCTTGCCGGACATCTTCCTGCAGAGACTGTCGGACAGAACCTGCATGTAGCGGGCCAGCACGATGAGTTCCGTGCCGCTCTGCTCGACCAGATCGAGAAGCTGGGCTTCGGCCTGCGGTTTGTTTTCCTTCGTCACCTTGATGTGGTGGAAGGGGATGTCATTGTTGACGACCTGTTTCTGGTAGTCGAAATGGTTGGAGACGACGCCGACGATATCGATCGGAAGCGCGCCGATCTTCCAGCGGTAGAGGAGGTCGTTCAGGCAGTGGCCGAAACGGGAGACCATCAGGAGAACCTTCATCCGCTCATCGGTATCGAAGATCTCCCATTCCATCTCGAATCGGCCGGCGATCGGCTTGAAGCCTTCGAGCAGCGCCGGTCGCTCGGCGCCTTCTTCGGAGAGAAAGCTGACGCGCATGAAGAACTTGCCCGTGTCGAGGTCATCGAACTGCGATGAGTCGATGATGTTGCAACCCTTTTCCGCCAGAAAGCCGGAAATCGCCGCGACAATGCCGCGCGTCGTCTTGCAGGAAACGGTCAGGACGTAGTTGTTCATGCAAATTCTCCCTCCTCTGCCATCGATCGGCCATTCCGTGTATACATAAAATTGGTGCCGGACAATATCCAGCCCCTATGGGACAGGAAAATGCCCAACGAGGCCCGAGCTTGGTTCTAGAATGTGTACAGGCCGCCTTGTTTTTATGTCTCGGCAAGCTTCTTACCTCCCGACCTTAAAGCCAGCCACCCAAAATTCCGTTCCCTTTGCGCCGTCGGCGCGCGCATCACCGCCGCGGAAGCCGCTTCGAGCAACGATTCGCATTTACTTGACGTTATGGTGGCGGGTTGCCGTTTCGCACTGCAGGAAGATTTGAAGCAGAGGTCCTGAAAGGTTGGCCAGAATCGGTGACCGGCCGCAAATGCAGGTTCTCCCTCGCCCCTTTTCGGAACAGTTCCGCCTGCGATCGGTAAAATCGCCCCCGATAGTTTAAGCCTTTATCAGCAAGACCGGGCGTATTGCTGTTATAGTGATGGAAAAACCGCCGGCATGGCTATGATGGACGCCCGAAATAAATCCCCGTCCGCCGGGGAAGTATCGCCACTGCTGCCACGCTCGGCTTCCGAACCGTTGACCTTCAACGGCACGATTGGGCTTTTCACGCCGCCGTCGAACGGTACCCAGCCGTCGAGCACTGCCGTGCTGTTCGCCAGCCCCTGGGGGCTGGAGGAAATGTGCACGCGCAAATTCTGGCGCATCATTTCCGAAAAGCTTGCCGATCGCGGTGTTGCCAGCCTGCGGTTCGATTATCCCGGCACCGGCGACGCGCTTGACGATATCGATTTCGAAGGCGGGCTTTCCGTCTGGTCCGACAGTCTCGTTTCCGCTGCCGCGCATCTCAAGGAGCTTTCCGGCTGCGAGCGCATCGCCGTCATCTCGCAGGGGCTGGGGGCGCTCGTCGCCACCAGGGCCGCCGAGGAGATCGAGGCGCTCGCCGCCATCGTTTATATGGCGCCGGTCGTTTCCGGCCGTCTGCATATCCGCGAGCTCGCGGTCTGGTCCAGGGTGGTCGACGAAAATCTGGGCCTTACCGAAGAACAGCATAGTGAAATCGGCGTCTCTATCGCGTCGCTCACCATGCCCAGTGAGATCGCCGACGAGGTTCGCAACGTCAATCTGTTAAAGGTCGACCGGCCGCCTGCACCGCGCGTGCTGGTCGTCGGCCGGGCCGATCGGCCCTCCGACAAGGAGTTTGCCGTTCGGTTGCGGGCGCTTGGCGCCGATGTGGATGAACAACCTTTCGAAGGTTACGACAAGCTCGTCTCAAACCCGGTGATCGTCAAGTTGCCGCTGACGGTTGCCGATAATCTGACGAACTGGATCGTCGCATTACCGTCCGGACCGGCTGCTTCCGCACCATCGCGCTCGCCGGCGCCGGCGGCCCCTCTCGCTGGCGACGGCTTTACCGAAACGCCGGCACGCTTCGGTCTCAACAGCCATCTTTTCGGAGTTCTCTGCGAGCCATTGCACGATCGCGCCGGCGCGACGGTGCTTTTCCTGACATCGGCCTATGACCGGCATGCCGGCTGGGGCCGTTCGACGGTGGGGCTGGCTCGCGCGCTTGCGCGTTCCGGCATTCCGTCGTTGCGTTTCGACACGGCCAATGTCGGTGACAGTCCGCCGGTGCCTGGCCGGCTGGACCAGGTTCTCTATCATTCGGACCAGAATGCCGATGTCTCGGAAGCGATCGATTTCCTCGAAGCCTGCAGCATGACACCGGTCGTCGTCGCCGGCCGCTGCAGCGGCGCCTTTCTCGGCTTCCAGGCATCACTCGTCGAACCGCGCATCGCTGGCAATGTCGCGGTCAATCCGGCGGTCCTCCGCTGGCGCCCCGGCCGGTCCGTCGAGGACATGATCGTCAGTGGCGCGCGTAGTCTTCGGGACTACCGCAAGCGGGCCTTGCGGGCCGATACGTTCAAACGCATCCTGAGGGGCGAGGTCGATACCGTCGCCGCGGTCCGCAATATCGCCAAAAGTCTCGGCAACCGGGCCATGGGCAAGGTCTTCCATGCTTTCCGCGGGTTCCTGCCGGAGGGACGGGCGATCTACGGTGCCTTCCGCACCCTCCACCAGCGTGGCATGCCCGTTTCGCTGATTTACAGCGAGAGCGATCTTGGTCTCGAACAGTACGATTTCTATTTCGGCCATGACGGATCGGGCCTGGCTCGCTTTCCAAACGTATCGCCGAAAATCATTCCGGATGCCGATCACAACCTGACGCCCGAGCATGCCCGCAAGGTCTATCTCGAGGCATTGAGGGAAATGGCTTTCCGGTTTCCTCTGGAAGAAGACGTCTATTAAAAGCGGACGGATCGGTCGCTGCCGAGTGATCGGATCATGCCAGCGGGCCGTTCGGCGGTCTTGGAAAGCGTGGCAAGGCGGATGCGCCTGATTTCGCCCGGCGCCAGATGGAATCCATTGTCCGCCGCGCAGTAATTGTCGCATTCGATGCTGACCGTCTGCGCGAAGATGTCGGTCGAAATCTCCAGCCAGAATTCCCCCTCATCCTCGGTGACCGAGACCGTGATCTCGGCATCATGAAAAGCATTGGCACGCCCGAGCGGAAAATGGAAAGCTTCCGAGAGGATCTCGCCGGTTTCCTCATGCCTGAGGCGTGCCACCGTCACATCGTGGGAAGGTGGGCCGAAACGATAGGCATGGTTCGCGTCGAAAAAGGCGCCGAACAGGTCGATCGAAGCAACGCTCGCGCTGCTTCCGGCTTTAAGCGTCAGATCGCGGCGGCCCGATACGACCGGCATCCTGCCCTCCCGCAGGCAGGCGATCTCCAGAACCGCCGGCAGATCGTTCGGCGTTTCATTGATGAGATGAACATCCAGCCCATTGGTGCTCTCGTCGGCAAACACGACCTGGATCGGCCGGAAGGCGCGCTTCAGCGCAAACCAGGCCGGTTTCGGCCTGCCGTGGACGTCAACGACGCCCCAACCTGGGCCGCTCATGACATCCTGCAAGGTGAAGGCGAGCGCACCGTTGCAGGTCGAGCCCGGCCGCCGCCATTCGGCGAAAGCCGCCTCCATCACTTCGCCGGTCACGGCACGGGAAAGGGCGAGATACCGTTCCGGCTGCTGCGCTCTCAGCGCCACGGGATCGACACCGTAGAGCGTGCCCAGATAATGGTCGCGCACGTCTTCGAAATCCCAGTCAGCTCCGGTGTCGCGCGGGATGCCGGCCTTGCCGCCGGCGAGGGTTTCCGACGCGGAGAGGTTGGAGAAAGCCAGGCACTCGGCTGCGAAACGGACGTTCGCCCGCCGTGCATCGTCGAGCGGCCGTTTGTAGGCCCCGACACCGTAATAATGGGCGACGCCCGCATTCGGATAAAAAGGCAATGCGCCGCCTGAAGGGGAATTGGCCACATAGGGGAGATCCGGCCGGCACTCGCCGGCGAAAGTGCCAAGGATCTCTTCGCAGAGTGGACCTTTCCAGATGCGTTCCGGCAGGCCGAGCATCGCGCCCTGCTGATAGACCTCGCTGCCGCCGCAAAGGACCGCAAGCGACGGTGAGGCTTGTGTCGCTGTCAGGAACTGCTCGACCTCGGTTTTCACGTGAATCATGAAGTCCGGATCGCCGGCGGGATAGTCGAAATTGGCGAACATCAGGTCCTGCCAGACCAGCAGGCCGAGTTCGTCGCATAGCGCAAAGAATTCCGGGCTTTCATAGGTCGCGATGCCTGGAATGCGGATCATGTTCATGCCCGCTTCTTTGGCGAGCCTCAGCCAGGGTTCGTAGCTCGCGCGGTCGCCGGGCAGCTTTGCGATGTCGGCGGAAGTCCAGACGGCACCGCGGCAGAATATTTTCCGACCGTTGACGACGACGGCGAAGTCATCGCCATCGGTGCCGCGATCGACCGTCAGGTTTCGAAAGCCGGTGCGGACGATCGGGAACTCCTTGTCCTCGATCTTGAGTGTCACGTCGTACAGTGCCGGCTCGCCATGGGTATGCGGCCACCAGGGTTTTATCCCCGGCAAGCAAAGCTCGGCCGAATATCGTCCACCGTCGTTCGCGAAGCGCGCCTCGGTGCCGTTGCAGACAAGCCGGAAATCCCGGGGCGGTCCGTCGAAAGCAAAGCCGACATTCAAAATGCCTGTTCCGCTCCCATCGAGCGTCGCCGAAACCGCAAACTCCCTCTTCTCTCCCGCAGGGAGAAGGTGGCCTGTGGGACCGGATGAGGGGGGCGAAGCGAAGCGATTGTCGTCGACACGCATCATCGAAATCGGCCGCCAGGGCCCCACCGCATGAATCTCGGGGCTCCAACCGGGCATGAAGCCCAGCGCGGTGGTGCGGATCAGCCGAAGCCCCTGCTGGTTCATCAGCCGCGGTCGCCAGCGGGCGCGAGGCCCGGTCCTGCCCAGATGCGGTCTCAAGGCCCGAAAGCAGATCGCCAGCGTTTCCGTGCCAGTCAACTCGACCGCAACATCATGGCTTTCGAACATGCTGGCCGAGGACAGGATAGGCGTCTCGTCGAGAAACACCTCGGCCACCGTCGCAAGCCCCGCAAACCGCAGGATAGCGGATCCGGGCGTTTCACCGGCAAGCGAGCGGCGATACCAGGCATCCTTGTCTATCAGCGGCTCGGGATTGTTGCGGTCGAAGCGGCCTGCGGCTTCCAGGGCGGCGGCGACCGTGCCCGGCACCATGGCTGGCAGGTATTCCAGATCCGAAGGAAGGTCGGCCGGCAGGGTGTAGGCGCCTGGCGCGGTCAACGTCAAAGACCAGCCTTCGGCAAGAAGGCTGGTCTTTGACCCGATCGGGATAAGAAGGCTCACGCGGCCTCGCGGGTCTGGGTCAGCGTCGAGGCCAGGTCGCGCATCAACAGGTCCCAGGCATCAGCGGCCGGATCGAGCGCCGTTGCGAGCGGCTCGAACTTCTTGCGGGTGAGGGCGCGGGCAAGTTGGAACTGGGTGGATTTTGCCACTTCCGAAATCTTCAGCGCCTGCTGTTCTGACTGAGCGAACGCGTTGGGGTTCAGCCATGCGAGATGGCTCGCCAGCAGCTCGAAATTGGCGCCGAGCTGGCGGAGCGTGTTGAACGCATATTTGTGGAAGAAGCCAAAATCCCTGTCGGCAATCCGCTCGACCTGCTCTGGAAAAACTTTCGCAAAGGCCCGGATCGGATTGTCCTCCGGCCGCCGGGCAAAATGATGCCTGAGCAGTTTCCATGCGGTCTCGCGAATTTCCCTCACCTCCGGATAGGCCGCCGGAAACTTGGCGAATTCCGTATAAGGCAGGAAGGGCAGCGCGTCCGGGGCCGCGTTCAACTGGAACAGGCCATCGAAATCTTCGCCGGAAAGGGTGAAGAAGCCGCCATTGTGGAAATAGTCGAGCCCGCGGCTTTCGAGGTCGAGCCGGTTGATGGCCACCGTCGTCTTGCCGTGCTCCTGGCGATAGGCGACGCCGCGCGTATCGGGCAGATAAAAGCTGTCGAGTTCGACCAGCGTCAGCCGGCCGCGGCGGATCTGCTCCGCGACATGCCGTTCCGGCCGGTCGAAGATCGCCAGTTCGGTCACGCGAATGCCGAACAGGGTTTCGAGATCCTCCAGCGGCACCTTGAAGAAGGTGAACTGGTCGCCTTCGAAATCCTGGGTCAGGGTGAAACCAAGCATCGCTTCCGGCGGCAGACCCTGCGCCGAAAGCACTTCGATCCACAGATCGATGTAACAGTTCGTCTCCGGCCACATGCGCTCGGCCGAATGCAGCGCATGCGTCGTGTAGTTGCCCGGATCGAGCGCGGGAAACACCGCCGTCATGGGATCAGCCCCAGAGCGTGGCACGGACGTGTTCCGGCCACTCCTTCACGTCCAGACCGTGGGTGTGGAAAAGCGCGAGCGCAATTCGTTCCAGGCCGAAACCGACGCAGGCCGTATGCGCGACGCTGCCGTCTTCCAGGTTGAGGCCCCATTTCAGGCCGAAACTGTCTTGGTGATAGTTGAAGCTCATGCAGGCGGTCGGCTGGGCAACGGAGGCGATCGGGATCAGCAGTTCGAACTTCAGGTTCTGATCGCGCTGGTTGTTGACCAGTATCTTGCCGGCGCGGCCGAAGAAAGGATCGTTGGCGATGTCGATGGTGACGTCGAGGCCGACGGACTTCATCATCTCGACGCCCCGGTCCATCCACAGCTGGCGGAAATCGGTCACGTGTTGTTCGGTCCCCATGCAGACATATTCGCGCATGCGGAAAAGCTGCTGGCGGGCCGGATCCTTGGAGGGCTCGTGGCGGAAGCAGTAGCTCTGCAGGTCGAAAAGACCGCCGCCGGCGGGCAGGTTGCCGCGGCGCGCAACGGTCGGGTAGAGCGGATAGCAGGCCGCCGGCGTCAGCACGATGTCGGTCGCTTCCTGGCCCTTGGTCCAGTCCTCCTCGCCGACTTCCATGCATTTCAGCAGGCTCATGTGGTCGAGTTCGTTGCCGCAGAACGAGTGAACCGTGCCGGCGAGCTGCGGAAAGCTCTTCATATAGCCGCTGGTCTCGAAGAAGGCGCGGTTCATGCCCGGCGGGAAGCGCATCGCCTCCGCGCCGTCGGCACCGCCGACCTTGTCGATCAGCCGCTCGAAGGCGGCAATGACGTCTTCGAACTGGCCGCTGCGGCCATACAGTCCGTCGACGCCGGTCTCGATCAGCAGGCCAGCGTCGAACAGGCGGTCGAGAAAGGAAACTTGCAGATCCATGGATTCACCTCATTCTTTAAACGATTACATCTGAAGTGATGGGGCGTCAGCCGAGCAGGCTGGTGTCCGGTTTTTGAACGAGCAGCATGGTCGACGTATTGCCGAGAATGCGGTCGTTGGAAATCATCAGCTGGGCGGAATGCGCGTCGCGAAGATGCCGTCCGAGACTATAGGGCGTACCGTTCTTGTAGCCCATGATGCCGCAGATGATCATCGCCTGGTTGATGATGGTCAGGATCGTCTCGGAAGAGGCGAGCTTGATATTGTTCATGGCGATCGAAAAGGCCATGGACGACAGTTTGTCGGGATCGTGTTTCGCATCCGCGTAGGTCTTGAGGCCCGACAGGATATTGCCCTTGAGCAGCTGCAGCAGGTTCGACGCTTCGGCGAGCCTCAGCGCGCCGGGCGGCTGGGTGCCGCCCGCCTT
>NZ_JALBGW010000113.1:0-14896 GCF_023006485.1 Neorhizobium sp. BETTINA12A | reverse complement strand
GAACCGCCCGCCCGCCAGGCCCCGGAAGTAAAGTCCGAACAGTTGCGACCGATCGCGGCTTTGGCAGCCGCAGCCCCGCCGCCTAGCCCAGCTCCTGCCCCCGCTCCTGTCCAAGTTCCTGCTTACGATGACGCCGCCGATTTGCTCGATGCCGCCCGCGAACGCGTCTTCCAGGAAGCGCCCGAGCCCCGCGTCGTGCCGGTTAGCGCCGCAATCGTGCCGCCTGCCCTGCAATCGGCCGCCGACAAGCCGAAACAGCTCGGCAGCGATTTCGAGCGGATTCTCGAAGAGGAAATGGCCAACAACCTCGCAGCCCGCGAGTCGGCCGTCATCCCCCAGCCGAACCGTCAGATACAGCCGAGGAACCCCGGCGTGCCGCCGGTTACCGGTGCGACACCGGAACCGAGCCTGCAGTCGGAAGTCGCCCGTATCTTCGGCGAGATGTCGGTCACCCGCGACAAGTGAGCGGGCGCCCCCGCCATTTTGGGCCCAAGAAAAAAGGCACGGAAAAACCGTGCCTTGAATTCGTTTATGGCTGATCAGGCGAATTATTCGTCCCGATAGACCTTTTCACGACGCTCGTGGCGTTCCTGCGCTTCGATCGACAGTGTGGCAATCGGACGAGCGTCGAGACGCTTGAGGCCGATCGGTTCGCCCGTTTCCTCGCAGTAACCGTAGGTGCCGTCCTCGATGCGCTGCAAGGCGGCATCGATTTTGGAGATCAGCTTGCGCTGACGGTCACGGGCTCGAAGTTCGATAGCTCTGTCGGTTTCGGAGGAAGCCCGGTCGGCGAGATCGGGGTGGTTGGCGCTCTCTTCAGCCAGATGGCCGAGCGTTTCGCGCGCTTCTCTCAGAATATCGTTTTTCCAGGCGATCAGTTTTGCCCGGAAATACGCTTTCTGGTTTGCATTCATGAACTCGTCGTTTTCAGAGAGCACATAATTGCTAAGATCGATCTTCTCACTCAACGCGATTCTCCTGAAGAACATCTCATGCGGCGCTCTATATCCTATCCTCCCATCCGGATTCAAGCCTCGCGCTCAGTATTAAGGCATTTTTAAAACTGTCATAAAAATCCGCTAAACGGCTATTTTTTAAGCTTTTATTCTGAATGTCCGAAACTCTTCTCCACAGGCGCACGCGCCCGGCGGGGCTATTTCAGAACATCTGCGGCAGTTGACGAGTCTCATGCCGAAAGGGTACCCATCGCTTCCATCCTCTTAACAGCGGTGCCGGGCATGACGATGATCACTCCTCCTCCTTCCCGCATCTATCTCCTGCGCCACGCCAAATCCGGCTGGGCGGAACCGGGACAGCACGATTTCGATCGCCCTCTCGACAATCAGGGCTTCGCACAGGCCGAGATCGTTGCCGACAAGGCTGCAGATCGCAACTATCGGCCTGATATCCTTATCAGTTCCACCGCCATGCGGTGCCGCCAGACCGCCGAAGCCATCCGCCGCGCGATCAGCGAGGAGATCGAGCCTGTCTTCATCGACGAACTCTATAACGGCTCGCTCGGCACCTATCTCGCCATTCTCGCAGGCCAAAGAGACAGCAACTCGGTGATGCTCGTCGGCCATAACCCGACCATGGAAGAGGTTCTGGAAGGGTTGATCGGCGCCGACCAGATGGTGGCGGCGGTCCCGGGCGGTTACCCGCCTGCCGGCCTTGCGGTGCTCGATTATCGCGGTTTTGTCGCCGGCTCGGATGCCGCCTGGACACTGACCGACTTCCTGACGGCCTGACCAGGACCCGAACGACGGCTTTGCTGCCTCGCAACGGCTTCCTATATAGGCGTAAACTCTGGACCCGGAACGACGCCTTGCCGCCTTCGCTTACCAGCTTCTCGGATGACGCGCGCATCGCGCTCGACAATCTCGCCGACCGTGCCTCGGGCCTCGTGCATCCGACGATCAGGCTCGGCGTAACCGGCCTGTCGCGAGCCGGCAAGACCGTTTTCATCTCATCGCTCGTCCACAATCTCCTGAACGGCGGGCGGCTGCCGCTCTTGGAAGCGCTCCGGTCGGGCCGGGTGTCGGCGGTGCGACTCGAGCCGCAGCCGGACGACGCCATTCCGCGCTTTCAATACGAAGACCATATCCAGGCCCTGGTGCGCGACCGCATCTGGCCGGATTCGACCCGCGCCATCTCGGAACTGCGGATCACCCTCGACTACCAGAGCGCCAGCGGTTGGGGCCGAATGTTTTCGCGCGGCCGGCTGTCGATCGACATCGTCGATTATCCGGGCGAATGGCTGCTCGACCTGCCGCTGCTGGCGCAGGATTTTCGCACCTTCAGCGACAATACCGCGGCACTTGCCGGGACCGGCATCCGGGAGGAGTTGTCGAGGGAATGGTTGGCTCTCGCAAACGGCATAGATGCGGACGCCCCGGCGGACGAAATGACCGCAAGGCGGCTGTCCGAAGCCTTTGCGGGCTACCTCAAGGCCTGCAAGGCGGACGAACGGTCGCTTTCGACCCTGCCGCCCGGCCGTTTCCTGATGCCCGGCGATCTTGAAGGCTCGCCGGCGCTGACCTTCGCGCCGCTGCCGAACATGTCCGACACCAAGGCGCCGAAGGGCTCGCTGCGGGCGATGATGGAGCGCCGTTACGAGGCCTACAAGAACGTCGTCGTCAAACCGTTCTTCCGCGAGCATTTCGCCCGGCTCGACCGCCAGATCGTGCTGATCGACGCGCTGCAGGCGATCAATCGCGGTCCGGAAGCGGTGCAGGATCTGGAACGGGCGCTGACCGACGTGCTCGCCTGTTTCCGCCCCGGCCACAACAGCTTCTTCTCCTCCCTGATCGGCCGCAGGATCGACAAGGTTCTGGTCGCCGCCACCAAGGCGGATCACCTGCATCACGAAAGCCATGATCGCCTGGAACGGCTGACCGGTCGGCTGGTCGATCGCGCCGTCAAACGGATCGGCATGGCCGGCGCCGGCATCGAGGTTATGGCGATCGCATCGGTGCGCGCCACCCGCGAGGCGACAGTCAAGGAAGACAATCACCTCCTGCCGGTTATTGTCGGCACGCCTATCGCGGGCGAGATGATCAATGGCGAACGCTTCGACGGAAACAAGAAAACAGCGATATTTCCCGGTGACTTGCCGGAAGATCCTGAAGCATTTTTTCAGCAGCTGGATTCCGTCAATGCGGAGCTTCCGGAGATCAATGTGGTGCGCTTTCGCCCACCGGCGCTCGAAGAGGCGAATGGCGGCATGAAGCTCTCGGTACCGCATATCCGGCTCGACCGCGCCATGCAATTCCTGTTCGGAGACCGCCTCGCATGAGACCGCCCGAATCACCTCAGAACGGCAAGCGCCGACCCGCGTCTTTCTCGGTCGAAGAGGAAGGTGCGGCCCGGAACGAAACTTTGCCTGTCCCTCGCCGCAGCCCGCGCAGCTTCGAGGACGGCGTGGTCGTGACGCCCGACGAACAGGATCCGTTCGTGACGCCGCCCGAACTCGCCGCGGAGGCCATCCCGGTCGCCGAGCCCCGGACGCGCAAGAAATTCTCCTTCGTCAATCTGGCGACGGCGGCCTTCGGCACCTTCCTGTCGCTCGCTTTCGGTCTGTGGGCCGATAGCGTCATCCGCGACCTGTTCACCCGTGCCGACTGGCTGGGATATGCAGCACTCACAGCACTTGCCATCGGGCTCGTCGCAATCGCCGTGATTGTCGGCCGCGAGATCTTCGGCATGATGCGGCTTTCCGCCGTCCAGACCCTGAAAGCGCAAGCGGAAGAGGCCGCCCTTTCCCCTCGCCCAACCGCCGCGCGTGCCGTCGTTGCCACGCTTGCGAAACTTCTCAGTCACCGGGCGGAGACCGCCAAGGGTCGCGCCAACCTCGACGCCACGAAGGACGAGATCATCGATGGCCCCCAGCTTATCGAGCTTGCGGAACGGGAGCTGCTGGCGCCGCTCGACCGCAAGGCCCGTGCTCTCATTCTCGGATCGTCTAAGCGCGTCTCGATCGTCACCGCCGTCAGCCCCCGTGCCGTTGTCGACCTCGCCTACGTGCTCTTTGAAGTGACGCGGCTGATCCGTGCCATGGCCGAACTTTACGGCGGCCGGCCGGGCACGCTCGGCCTGTTGCGACTGATGCGGGACGTCATCGCCCATCTCGCCGTAACCGGCTCGATCGCCGTCGGCGATGGAGTAGCCCAACAGGTCCTCGGGCATGGGCTCGCTTCCAGACTGTCGAAGCGGTTGGGCGAAGGCGTGATCAACGGCCTATTGACCGCGCGAATCGGCATCGCCGCCATGGATCTTTGCCGGCCGCTACCCTTCCGGGCGGTGAAAAGGCCCGGAATCAGCGATTTCATCTCGGATATTGCGGCAGTCGGCGGGCGAAAAGATGAACAATAGAAGGGTTGACCATGGCCCAAATCCGGCCATGGTCACCAGTCGTTAACCATTCCCACCTAAATTACGGGACACTTAAAGTTGCTGCTCGTCAGGGGAAAGTTCATGTATTCGCGCTTCTTTTCGCTTCTGGGCGGGTTCGCCATTCTGACAGTCGCGACCACTTCCGCCATGGCGCCGCAGGCTGAAGCCGCTCCGCGCGACAAGGCATTCTTCCAGTCGGTCGCCGGCGTCTGGAAAGGTCCCGGCGAAATCGTCGCCGGCAAATACAAGGGCACGAAATTCAGCTGCAATTTGACCGGTGCGGCTATCCCGGACAGCGATGTCGGCATCAAGCTCGACGGGACCTGCCGTGTCGGCGTATTCCAGCAGCCGATGTCGGCCACCATCACCCAGAGCGGCCGCGGTTACACCGGCAAGTTTCTGGATGGAGCCGAGGGCAAGGGACTGGACATCATTTCCGGTTCGGTCAGCGGCGACAAAGTCGTCATGGGCATCAACCGCAATCAGCTCAACGGCGCGATGGTCGCGAGCCTGCGCGGCGAGAACAAGATGAACATCACCATCTCAATCAAGGTCGAAGACCAGATGGTACCGGTGATCGGGCTCAGCCTCGACCGCGACATGGATTCGATCGCCGTCGGTTCGATCCAACAATAAGACACCAAGGGGCGCCTCAGGCGCTCTGCCACCAATCCTGGCTGTCGCGTGCGACCTTGATGCCGGCGATGTCGGCACCCCCAAGCCAGTCACGCACTTTCCTTCCCTTCACCAGAAGATCCGGGGCGATGTCGGCAAGCGGCATCATTACGAAGCCGCGGTCGGTCATGCGCGGATGCGGCACTTCCAGTTTTTCGGTCTTCTGCTCGCGCGTCCCGTAGGTCAGGATGTCGATATCGATGGTGCGTGGTCCCCAGCGCTCCAGGCGGACGCGCTTCATGCCGCGCTCGATCGACAGGCAGACGTCCAGAAGATCCTCCGGCTCCAATGAAGTCTCCACCAGAACGCAGCAGTTGAAGAAATCCGCCTGGTCGGTCTTGCCCCAAGGCGGGGTCGAATAGAGTTTCGACACGGCCACGACCCGGCAGTCTTCGCGCGCATCGAGCTGCCGGAGCGCCTCGGCCATGGACGACGGCGGATCGCCGATATTGCCGCCAAGCCCGAGAGCCGCGACTTCGAACGTCTTTTCAGGCGAAATGCTCAACACGCACCTCCGCATAATCGAGGATGCCAGGGATCGGCACGCTCGGCTTGCGCACGGTGATCTCCACCCGGCGGATCTGCGGCGACCAGGCGCACAGCGCCTTGCCGATGTCCTTGGCAAGCGTCTCGATGAGGTTGCGGCGGCGACCGGTCACCACCTTCTCGACGATCTCGTAGGCGATGCCGTAATGCACCGTGCTTGCGACATCATCGTTTTCGAGCGCCTCGTCCGCCTCTACGTCCATGACGACATCGATGAAGAAACGCTGGCCCAGCGTGGCCTCCTGCTCGAAGGCACCGTGCTTGGCGTAGAATGCACAGTTCTTCAGCGTGATCGTGTAGGTCGCCATCAAAGGCCCTCTCTTTCTTCATGAGCGGAGGCCGCGGCGAGAACCGCGTCGGCTATTGCCAGCGCGTCACGGTTGGCAGCGACATTGTGGACACGGAAGATCGAAGCGCCCGCAAGACGCAGGATCGCCGTCGTCGCGGCGGTGCCGACGTCGCGTTCGCCCGCCTTCTCGCGGCCCGTCAGGGCGCCGATGAAGCGTTTCCGCGAGGTGCCGGCGAGCAGCGGGAAGCCGAGCCTATGCAACTCGGCAAACCGCGCCATCAATTCCAGGTCGTCGTCACGGTCCTTGGCAAAGCCGAAGCCGGGATCCAGCACGATCGCATCTTCGGAGATGCCGGCGCTGCGTGCGATCTCGAGCGACTGCTGCAGGAAAAATTCCTGGTCAGCGATCCTGTCGGACCGCTTTTCCTGTTCGCGCCCGCGGCCGGTATGCATGATGCAGACCCCGGCAGATGTTTGAGCCGCGACAGTGGCGATCTCGCGCTCGCGCTGCAGGCCGTGGACGTCGTTGACGATATGGGCACCTGCCGCCATCGCCAGACGCGCGGTTTCGGCGCGGTAGGTATCGATCGAGATCAGCGCATCCGTCTCCGCGGCGAGTTTTTCGATCACCGGCAGGACGCGGTCCTGCTCTTCGGCCGCCGATACCTCGGCCGCGCCGGGCCTCGTCGATTCGCCGCCGATATCGAGAATAGCTGCGCCGTCGCGGACACAGGAAAGGGCATGAGCCACCGCGGCATCGACATTTCCGTATTTTCCGCCGTCGGAAAAGGAATCCGGCGTGACATTGATGATCGCCATAATCTGGCCTTGGCGGCCGAGTTCAAGGGCACGACCGCGCCCGACACGCCAGGTGCTGTTGCGCTGCGATATCACTGGCCGGCCGTCTGTCGAAGGGTAACGCAAAATTTGATGCCTTTGTGTTGCGCTCAGGCTGGCTATGCCCCAAGGTCCCCATAAGTTCAACGTCGCAGGCCATAGAATGTTCTCCATGCGCAGAGTCCGCCGGTTTTTCGGCGTCTTTCTTCCTCTCTGCGCGATCCCGGCGACGGCCATGGCAGAGCCGATCATCAACAAGACCTATTCCTATTTCCGGATCGGCGGCCGCACGGCCGAGGATCTCGACAAGGAACTGGAAAACCTCGGCCCTCTCACTCGCGGGACCGGCCATCGCCATCCGGGCGCCACCGAAATCAAGTTCGGGGGCGATGTCACCTATGTGGAAAGCGGTGGCCGCTGTTCGGTCGGCGGTGCACGGGTGACGCTTCGCACCCACATCATCCTGCCCCGCTGGGGCAATCGCGGCCGAGCCACGGCCGAGCTGGGCTTCATCTGGGATACGCTCTCGAAGGACATCAAACGCCATGAGGAGCGGCACGCGGAAATCGCCCGCAACCATGCGCGTCAGCTCGAACGGGAACTGCTTGGTCTACCTGCCAACAGAACCTGCGACGCGCTGGAAAAACAAGTTGCGGAAACGACCCGCCGGGTTCTCGAAGCGCATGACCGGGAGCAGCTCCGATTCGACCAGATCGAGGCGGCCAATTTCGACGCCCGGATGATGCGGCTGCTGCAGTACCGCATGAAACGATCCGGAAATTAATCCGCTCTCTTCCGCTCTCTAAAGAATCAGCCCCGCCAACGGCTGCGAAGCTTTTGCCGAGCTTGCGCCATCCCTCGTCAATGACGGGTGATTTATGGTGATAGTCTAAAATACGAATCTCGGATATAACCTAAGACATAGCTTACCTACCAACGCTTCGAAAAACGAAGCAGATGAGGTAGATAGCCGCAAGATCAGCGTGCCCCTCCGGTTTCGGACCGATGTGTCGAACGCAGTTGCTTCAGGTGTTCCTGAGTTTTTGATTTCCAGCGTTTTAGTTCTCCTGGCGTGTCTTCAAGCCGCAGGTGTTTCCTCCCTCCCCTGCTGGTGATGCGCCCGCCTTGCCTCGCTTGCCGCTTTTGCGGAGCGAGGCTTTTTTTTGCCCGGAAAGGTGATGGGATATGACGGTCAGGCCACGGTCAGGCCTGGCGCTCGGGCACGTTGACCACGAGACCGTCGAGATCCGCCTTGACCTTGATCTGACAGGAAAGGCGCGAGTTCGGCTTCACCTCGAAGGCGAAGTCGAGCATGTCTTCCTCCATGGGTGCCGGCGGGCCGACCTTTTCGGTCCAGGCCTCGTCGACATAGACATGACAGGTCGCGCAGGCGCAGGCGCCGCCGCATTCGGCCTCGATGCCGGGGACGGAATTGCGAACCGCATTCTCCATAACGGTGGAGCCTGGCTCGGCTTCGATATCGAAGCGCGTTCCGTCGAAGGCAACGATGGTCAGTTTCGTCATGATAGGGAAATCCGGAATGTTGAAGGGTCAGGGCACACTATTTGAGCGTGCTGTCTTCCAATAAAAGCCCGGCGCAGTCAACATTTCGGGGCGCCGCCGGCTGTTCAATCGGCGCCTCGCCCAACCGATTCGCTCAGCGGCAGAGTTTGTTGATGAAGTTTTCGGCCTCGATGACTGCGGCAGCGACCGCAGCCCGCAACGAGGCGTCGGAGGCATTGTCTTCAAGGCGCTCGGCAGCGGTGGAAACCTTGAAGGCGCCGACCGCACCGGCAGCACCCTTCAGACGGTGTGCGGCTGCGACGACGTAGGCGCTATCGGCGCTTGATATATCGTGCAGCGCGCGGCGTGCCTGGCGTGCAAACATCTGCAGCACTTCGACTTCAAGGGTCTTGTCGCCCATGGTCTGGGTCGCGAGATGGACGAGGTCGATCGGACGGGACTGCGAGGGGCAAGCGCCCCGGAGGGTTTCCGGAGCTTCGAACGCGATACTGACGGCTGCCATTGCCATGAACCTGTTTTCCCTGTTGTTCTTCTGATAATGTCCCGAATTGTGCGGGCCAATCGCAGCTATCCCGTTAAATTCCGGCACAATCTGGGCCGGTTTCTTCCCATATGGTTAATTTCTGCTAAGCTCCCGGGATTTTGGGAGTTTTGCATCTTCGCATGGTTTAAATTCTGTTAACAACATTCCGCAGCATCATTCGAAGGCAGGCGTCATAATTGTGCAGGGTGGCCGAATGTGCCACTACAATACGCCTAAGGTGGCGAGGAATATCGTCCTTTTGCCCCGGGTGGTAGGTTGGTAAGCTTTCATTATCATCCGTTTGAAAGAACGGCCATCCGACTTGAAAATGAATAGGAAACTGCAAATCCGCTTTGTGGGTGGAGAGTTTCCGGCAGGCAGCGTTCCATCTGTCGGTCTGCGGGCGGCAGCGCGTCAGATGGGATTTGCCGGGCGAGTATGTAACGAGGCGTAACCGCATGGCAAAGAACCCTAGCAGCGAGTCGATCGATGAGACGGCGTTCCAGGCGTTGGAAGATGCCCTAAAAATCAACTTCAACGATGATCAGTCGCGTCAAAGATCAGTGCCCCATGCCTCGGAGGCAAGAGTGTCAGACACTAACAAACCGCGTCAGACCCAGTACCAGGATGATGCCGCCGAATCATACAGGTCGGCCGCTACTGAAACCGCTGCCAAATCCCCCACATTCCAGCCTGCCAACGATTCGGGGAAGCGCAGTTCGACGGCGATCCTGCGGACGCTGGAAGGCGGCGCAATGCGCTCGTCGATCCGCAATGCGGTGATCGTCTCGATCCTCTGGGCAATCGGCGGTATCGCCCTCGGGCAGATGATCTACGGCAACCAACTCTGGCAGATCACCTCGGTCGAGGGCGTTCTGGCTGCGCCCGGCATCGTCGCGCTCGCGGTCTGCATCTTCGTCCCGATCATGCTGTTCTTCGCCTTCGCGATCATGATGGCTCGCGCTCAGGATCTCAGGACCGCCGCCCGCTCGATGGCCGAGGTGGCGCTTCGCCTTTCGGACCCGGAGACGGTTGCCTCCGAACGGATCATGAGCGTCGGTCAGGCCGTGCGCCGCGAAGTATCGGCGATGAACGAAGGCATCGAGCGCACCATTGCCCGCGCCGCCGAGCTCGAAACACTCGTGCATTCGGAAGTGAATGCGCTGGAGCGGAGCTTTACCGACAACGAATTGCGCGTTCGCGGCCTCGTCCATGAACTTGGCGCCGAACGGGACGCCATCGTCAACCACGCCGAGCGTATCCGTTCGTCGATTGCCGGCGCCCATGACCAGCTCAAGGAAGAGCTGTCGCTCGCGACCGAAGAAATCTCCATTCGCTTGGCAACCTCCGGCGAAGCCTTCGCCTCGATGATCGAGACGCGCGGCGCGGCGCTGATGGAGAAGTCCAACGCCGCCGGCGAAGCGCTCGGCAGCCTGCTGACCACCAAGACCGAAAACCTGCTGCAGACGCTCAATTCCTCCGGCTTCGCACTCGCCCACGAGTTCGACGAGCGGATGGAAGCGATCAACACCGTGCTTTCGCAGCGCGGCCAGGCGCTTCTCAACGAATTCCAGACGCGCGCCTCCTCGCTCGACGCCAATACCGAAAAGCTCAACGCGGCACTTGCCGACCGCACTCGACAGCTGAACGAGACCCTGCTTGCCCGCACGCGGGAAATCACCGACGGACTTGCCGAAAGCGAACAGACGCTCACCGGTTCGCTCGGCGGCATCCTTGCGGCACTCAACAGTTCGCTCGAAGAAAAGAGCTCGTCCTTCCGGCAGAGCCTGCAAAGCACCGTCGAAGACGTGGTCCTCGACCTCGACATGCGCTCCGGCTTCTTCGAAGAGCGCCTGCAGACGACCGTCGGCCTGCTCAGCACGACCTTCGACGACAGCATCTCGCAATTCACCTCCGCCTTCGACCAGCGCGCCGGCACGCTCGACAGCAAGCTGATGGACAGCCTTGCCCGCATCAACGAGACGGTGGCCAGCGGTTCGGACGCGATCGAGAACATTCTCTCGTCCAGCGTCGAGCGCATCAGTTCCTCGCTCACCGATCAGTCGCTTGCGCTCGAGACGACGCTTGGCACCGGCCAGGAAATGCTGGACTCCATGCTCGGAAGCCGCTCGCGCGAACTGTCCGACGCATTGTCGGCCCGCAGCAGCGAAATTCAGGACACGCTGTCGTCCCGCGCTACCGAAATCCAGGATGCGCTCGTGACGCATACCGGGGAACTCCAATCCGTGCTTGTCTCGCGCACCGGAGAACTCCAGGACGTGCTTGGAACTCGGACAACCGAGCTCCAGAGCGTGCTCGCCTCCGGAACCAGCGAACTTCACGACGTGATCGGCGGCCGCGCCACCGAACTTCAGAACGCATTCACCGCACGCGCCAGCGAACTCCAGAGTGTGCTCACCTCGGGCACCGGCGAGCTTCAGGATGTGCTTGCGTCGCGCACCGGTGAACTGAAGGGCGTATTCGCCTCCGGCACCAGCGAACTTCACGCAGGCTTTGCGAACGCGCATCAGAATATCGAAACAACGCTTGCCGAGCGCAGCAGCAGCCTGCTCGGCACGCTTTCCGAAAACCAGGCCAAGTTCGAACAGAGCTTGGCAATCCGCTCGGGCGCCATCATCGCTGCACTTTCCGGCAGCCACGATCATCTGACCGAGGTGCTCAGCCAGAAGTCTGCCGCAATCGAAACACTGATGTCCGGCGCGCCGGAGCGGCTCGCCGGCATGTTCGACGAAAAGTCGGAGCACATCTCCCGCACGCTTGCGACAAGCGAACAGCGGATCGGCGACGAGCTCGGCCGGCGTGCGTCCGAGATGCAGTCGTCGCTCGATGCCAATCGCGAGCGGATTTCCGAAATCCTCGAAGACAAGTCGATGGAAATCGCGACGTCCTTCGCACTCGGTGAAGATCGCCTCGCAGGCATGCTGGACGACAAGTCGGAATCGATCGCCCGTGCGCTTTCGGAGACCGAACAGCGCATGAGCGGCGACCTCGCCCGCCGCACCTCGGAAATCAACGAATCGCTCGGCATCAACCGCGACAGGCTTGCAGAAATCCTCGACGACAAGTCGATGGAAATCGCCACCTCCTTCGCACTCGGCGAAGACCGCCTCGCCGGCATGCTGGACGAAAAGTCGACGGCCATCGCCAATACCTTCATCGATGCCGACGTCCGCATCGAGCAGTCCTTTGCGGCCCGCGCGGAGACCATCCGCAACGCCTATGCCGACAGCCAGGTCAATCTCGACCAGTCGCTCGATAACCGGACGGCGGAGCTTGCCCGCATTCTCGAAAGCGGCGGCGATCGCCTCGAACAGACGGTCGGCGGCGCAACCAGCCGTATTGAAACGGCGCTCACAAGCGGCGCCCAGCGTTTCGAAACGGGCATGGCGGATGGACTGGAACGGGTAGAAGCCGTTCTCGGCTCGACGCAGGATCGCATCGCCGCGACCATCGGCCTTGGCCACCAGCAGCTGGAAACGACACTCGGCTCCGGCTACGAACAGATTCGCGACACTCTGGAAGAACGCACGAACTCAATCGCGACCACGCTCGGCGACGCGCAGAGCCAGATCGGGACCCTGATGCAGGACCAGGCGACGTCGCTCGGCACCTCGATTGCCGCAAGTGCCGGAATGCTGGAAATGTCGCTCGAAACCCAGCAGAATGCTCTGCGCGATGCGATCGATACGGCAGGTCAGTCTCTCGAAGAACGTCTGCGCGACAATGTCGGGACGCTTGCCGTCCGGCTCTCCGATGCTGCCGGCGAAATCGGCCGGTCGGCCGACGCATTCTCCAACCGCATCCGGCAGACGGTCGGCGGGGTTCAGGGCGCACTCGAGGAAACCGGCAGCCGCATCGAATCGACGTTCGGCGGGCTCGAAGGCCGTATCCGCGGCGAAATTCTCGAGGCCGCCCAGCTCGTCGACGAGGCCGGCGCCAATCTTTCGGCCACGCTCACCAACCGCACGGCTGACCTCGAACGCGTGGCCACCGAGGCTTCGGATCGTATCACTGACACCATGGACGGCCGCACCGCCCGTATCGAGGAACGCCTCGGCACGATCGACCGCGCTCTGACGATCGGCCTCGACAACGTCACCAAGACCATCGAAAGCAAGGCTGTCGGCCTCGCCTCGACACTGCGCGAAGCAGTCGGCGCCGCAGCCCAGAGCATGGACAGCGAAGCCACCCGCTCCGCCGAAGTGCTGGCCCGTGCCGGCGCCGAATTCACCGAGGAACTCAGCAATCGCAACGCCGAGTTCACCAAGGCGATCGAGGAACGCTCGACCCAGATCGTCGGCCGGATTTCGGAAACCCAGAACCGGCTCGCCGGCCAGGCGGCAACCGTAGCGCTCGCTTTCTCCGAAGCCGGCAATGCGATCGTCCACAAGGTCGCGGAGGCCGACAGCCTGGTGAAGCGCCAGGTAACGGCAATTTCCGAGGCGCTGGACGATGCGCAGAAGGCTCTCGACTCGCGCGGCGACGGCATCCGCACCACGCTCGCCGATACCGCAAGCCACCTCGATAGCGCCATGGACGCCGTCGACCGGGCACTCGCGGCCCGCGGCGAAGCCATTCACTCCGCCCTCGACGCCCGCGCCCGTGACCTGAATTCCATGCTCGCCGGTCGCTCGGCTGAGTTGACGCGGCTTCTGGACGAAAAGGCGAAGCCGATGGTCGAGGAATATGCCGCGACCGGCCGCAACGCCATCGAACAGATGACGACTGCTGCCCAGCAGGGTGCAGAACTGCTCTCGGCTGCGGCGCAGGAAACGTCGGCACGGCTTTCCTCTGCCGCGGAAGAAACGACCTCGCGGCTTTCCTCCGCCACGGAAGAGTCGACGGCGCGTATCCGCAACGAGAATTCGGCACTGGTCGATGCGATCGCCGCACGGACCAACGAGACGCTTGCCGCCATCACGCAGCGGACCGAAAGTGCCGCCGGCACCATGCGTCACGTCGAACAGGGCCTGTCGGCCAGCGTCAACAGCCTTATCGACAAGCTGGCGGAAAGCAATTCGAACATTTCCGCGATGGTCCAGGAGACGGCGAAGGAACTCGGCAGTACCGCCGACGCCGTCGCCCATCACCTCTCGGAAGCCGACCGCAAGCTGAGCGTGACGGCCAACCGCTTCGTGCAGTCGGCGACCAACTCCGCCGATATCGTTTCGGGCTCCACCCGCATGCTCGAAGACAATATCGGTCGTATGTCGGACGTCTTCGGCAACACGCTCGATCAGGTCAGCAGCCTTGTCGGCCGTTTCGACGACCATTCACGCGTGCTTGTCGAAGCATCCGAACTCCTCGGTGCAGCACAGTCCAACCTCGCCAGCACACTGGACGAACGTCAGGACGCGCTGCGCAACCTGTCGACCGGTCTCGTCAAGCGGTCCGAGGAAATCGAGACGACGATGCGCGGCATGACGAGCCTCGTCGACAGCGCGTTCGAGCGGGCGGAAGAACGTTCGCTGCAGGTCGGCTCGCGGCTCCGCGAAAGCCTGCATGCTTCGTTTGCCGATATCGGCCGGACGCTTGGGGAAACGCAGCATCGTGCCGAAGTCACGGCTGATGCAATGCGCGAAGCGCTGATCAGCGCCGGCAGCGACGCCAACCACGCCATCGAGACGACGCTCTCCGATGCCGAAAAGCGCACCCGCGATCTCTCCGAGCGGATGCGCGGCAGCATCTCGCAGTCGCTCAGCGACGTCGAACAGCTGCTGTCGGATGCTACCACCCGCTCCGGCAGCGCTGCCGAACAGCTGCGCGATACGCTGAGGGAATCGGTCGAGGAAGCCATCAACCGCTTCTCCGGCGCAACCGACGAAATCCGCCGCTCGGCGCAGGATATCCGCCGTGAGCTGGATACGACCCGCACCGAACTGAAGCGCGGCGCCTTCGACCTTCCGGAAGAAGCCAAGGAAAGTGCAGCCGCGATGCGGCGTGCCGTTGCCGAGCAGATCAAGGCACTACAGGACATCTCGGCGCTGGTCGGACGTTCGACGCAGAACTTCGAAATCTCCGAGGCTTCCGCACCACGCCAGGCGCCTGCTCCCGCTCCGCAGCCGGCTCCTGCCCGCCCGCAGCCACAG